>DATMXJ010000077.1:0-4826 GCA_035561675.1 Thermoplasmatota archaeon | reverse complement strand
TCTAAAACAGTTGTATCTGTTGTGGGTGACGAACATCATGGTCACCCAGTTATTGCGAGTATCTCCCGCAATCTTTTTAGGGCTACAGCTAATTACATTTTCCATACAAATATTTTCTCCTGTCGCACCTTTAGAGGGCAGGCGAATGCCTGCCGCGTGCGACAAAAAAGAGATATACTTTAGCTGGAGAAAAATAGAGATGCGACTTTTCATCTGCGGGTCTTTCACTTTGTTTCAGACCACGCAGTATTCTCAGTCGCAACTATAAAAAAAAGTGACATATTCACAATAAGAGATCCTTTGATTTAGACGTTTACAGTCCAGGTGCCGAGCAATGAATTGGTCGGGATATATCGTAACGTTGTTCTTACATTACCGCTGTACGTCGAGAGTTGGATATAGTCTCCAGCAAGAACTTCTGCAGCACCAGCTAAAGCTGTTGTATTCACTGGAGCAATGGCGGTACCGTTCGCAGAGAAAACCTGATAGGATGCACCTGGT
Organism: Thermoplasmatota archaeon; assembly: GCA_035561675.1. Classification (GTDB taxonomy): domain Archaea; phylum Thermoplasmatota; class E2; order DHVEG-1; family DHVEG-1; genus SM1-50. The sequence continues at coordinate 4,325 of DATMXJ010000077.1, read as the reverse complement.
TGATCCAACGTAATCGCAATATCCCTCCATTTTATGTCGAAATCTGCGGTAGCGACTGTTATCCTATTCAATGTTGAATCGGTCGTACATGCGATATTCGGCGTCTGTGGAGGAGCAGAACCAACAGAGACATCAAAGATCCCGAACAAGATCTGATACACCTGATTTCCGATAATTATTCCAAGATATTGATTCGAAAATGTTATCTGCTCTCCATCGATAAAATGACGATATTCAAAGGGATTGAAAGGAATCATCCGCAGATTCACAGCTTCGATGGTTGTGTAATCGCTATCTGATGTTACCCACATGAATCGTCCAAAGAGGATCGCTTTCTGCATTCTAACGACAGTTATAACACCAGAATAGTTTTCTGATGCCCCCGATTCATCGGTCACTGTAACATTGTATGTATAGTCTCCGATGTTTGTGTAAACATGTGTTGGATTCTTCTGCGCTGAGGTGCATCCATCCCCGAATTCCCAATAGTACACGAATGGTTGGGTTCCTGTGCATGGAATTATCATGAGGTTAAATTGAATAGGTTTTCCCGTATAACCGGTGTCCGGGGCATACACTTCCTCAATCTCCAGGGGTGGATTCGGAGCGATATCTGAGAGATAGACGAAGTTTTCGAGGTCCGGGTATTCACCGGTCAAATTCATTTTCACAAACATGGCGGTCGTACTGAAACTTTCATAGATTTCTTCCGCACTTGTTAATGAAAACCAGATGGAAAGCGTATCACCAACAACCGAATAATCAGAAGAAGTCAGATTCGTTGTCTCAATGCCATAGCTGATTTGACCGGTCAGGTTAACATAACTAATAGTATAATCTTGTTCTGACGTGGCCACTTGAAAATCATATTCGACAAAATTAAGGTTACCCAAAGGATCCTCATTGTATAAATCAATGGTTTTCCCTCTGTTCTCAATCAATCCGACCACTTGAACACTCAGAATCACCTGCGCGCCTTGTTTGGTAAACGTTGCCTCAACGATATCAAGATTGTCAACCTCGATATCAGGATGAGAGGTGACCACAATAGTTTCTTGAGTCATATAGTCCACTGAACAGACGTCCTCAAGAGAATCAGTAATTATTACGTCAGCACGACTTGACTCGTTCAACTGAAGGACATCATTCTTTCTATCATCAGTTGTTCCACTCATGCTCGGTACGATGCTCGCCCCTATGAATAGCAGAATGATCCCAATCATCACACAATTTCTTCCATGCTGATTTCGTCTCATTGCTTTCCGCCCCATTATACGTTTATAACGTTGTTTCCCCTTAAAAACCTATCTGTAGAACTTTTCTTTATAATACCGAGTTTCAATCGCTGATTCCATCCAAAAAATTTAAGACAAACGATATGATTTGAACTTGCGAGGAGAGAAGCATGACGTATGTATGCAGATGGTGTGAGAACTATTTTGAGGAACTGAGCAGAAAAGATGCTACCGAAACAACATATAGGGACGGGGTCCTGTGCTGTCCTCGGTGCGGCAACATCACCTACGGATTCCTGGTTTATAAAGAGGGAAAATAAGAGAAAAATCAGTCAGAGTAGTGCCTTTTTTTTATAAACAAATTAAAGAAGGAAAAAATCCGGATTTTTAGTTCCAAAAGAAATGTCGAAGTATCGGAAACGTATGCGGGAGAACTTCGAAGAACCAGAAGAGGAAACCATCGATTGAGACATCCTTTGGCATCACGACTTCCATTGTTGATCAGTTACTTTCTGCCTGCCCTTGTTGTAAAAAAGTAAAATATCCCCAAATAAAATCGGGTTTTAATAGTCCATGGAATTCTGCGCCACCCCAGCCACACGAATAATGACCCCTATAGTGGTCGTAGGAGAACCCCCAGGAGCGGATACTATATCTCCAAAACCCAAATTTCCTGATGTTAGTGGATTCGAAATGGTAATCATTGCCTTCAATTGTTAAGTTATGGATTTGTCCGATAAAATAGGTCCTATCGATCGGAGGTAAAATAGGCGTATCAGAGATAGTAGATTGTTGTACATATATTAGGCTGCAGGAGGTGCTCGCCGAGTCACTCCCATTCAACCCCGCAGCATCATAAGCGATAACCTTTATCGCATGATTTCCAAATACTTCCATCACATATACCCAAGGTAAAACAGTAACAGTACCAACGAGCGCATCATCAAGATAAAATTCAAGCAAAACGACACCACTTGTATTGTCAGAGACATTTATAGTAAATGAATACTTGAAAAGCCCTATTCTATGCTTTGTAATTGTGATTGTTGGAGGCGTCATATCAATCTTGAAGCTTGTTGAGTAGATAGAAGATTGATTCCCATGCTCGTCAATATAGTACCACCACACCTCATGAAATCCCTCGGTATCAATGACAATTGGTACTGTATATTCAGACCAACCTCCCCCGTCGATTTTTAAAAAAGTTCTATTGCCAGTGGCAAAAGTTATAGTGACAGGACTTATGTACCAGTTATTTTGCCCCATCGTACCATTGAGAATGATGCCATCTGAGCAACCCCTCGTCATCATTGATTGTTCTTTTTCAATTGGGAGACTCTCCGTTACTGGTATGAGCGCCATACTCAGAAACACAGCAATAATTCCAATAACCAGCTTTTTCCAAACAAGAGTAAATGTTTTCATTTCTTTCCACCCCGTTACAAATTTATAACAATCTTCGCCTATAAATACATTATTGATAGTAAATTTTCTTCAGAACCTGAGAAAAACAAGCGAAAACGGTGATGAACCAACAGAAAAAAGAATAAGAAGACAACAATCGTTCTCGACATAGATGAGTGAGGTGTATGTCGGCACATCGGGATGGTCCTATGACTGGAACCTGGGAAACTCTCTCGGCTGGTACATCAGAGAATCGCAGTTAAACGCCATCGAACTGAACATGAGCTTCTACCGGTTCCCCTACCCAAACATGGTCAAATCCTGGGCGACGAAAGGGAAAAATCTCGCATGGGTCGTCAAAGTCCACCGGTCCATCACCCATTTCCAAAAACTCAGCAACACAGCTGTTGAAGGCTTCCAACGCTTCAAAACACGCTTCACCCCCATGGAAGACCTGATCCATTACTACCTCTTCCAGCTCCCGCCATCCTTCACCGATCTTTCCACACTGGAGCAGTTCATAGAGAAAACAGGGACCGAGAAATTCGCTGTCGAGTTCCGACATCCTGCCTTGTTTACCAACGAGCTCATCGCATGGGGAAAACAACACGATGTTCTGCTGGTCAGCATCGATGCACCCCAGCTTCCCCGGACCATCATGAGCAAAGAAATCGTCTACGAACGGATCCATGGACGGACCGCTTGGTACTCCCATGATTACTCAGATCAAGAACTCCAAGAGATAAAAAAACGTATTCTTACGGGACACCCCAAGACCCTGTATGTGTTTTTCAACAACAACCATGCAATGATGCAAAATGCGATACGAATGTATCATCTTTTCAGATGATTAACTTTTGAGACGATATCTGAGAAAGAGCAGAGAATGTACCAAATATCCGTTGTCACGCATGTCATTAATCATTGTCATCTGGATGCACATACTGCAATACCGTTATCCACACGATATCTGAAGAAGTATTACCTTGTGTATCGGTTATTGTAAGAGTTGCTGAATAACTTCCTGTGTACAGAAATATCATCGTTGGATTACGTTCTGTGGATTCATACTGGCTGCTGGCTTTGTATCGATGGTTGGAGAAAACCGAGTAGAGAAGCATATACGCAAAACTTAGAGGGAAAAAGACAACAGCAAAAAGGAAAAAGAGGACAACGGAAAAATGCACCTTTTTGTATTGTGCTTGAGGAATGATAGGCATCGTTGTCGGACTGAACTCCCAGTGATAAGAAACGATGTCGGAATCATTCTCAGGATTTCCATAAAAGGCAACAGCCAGGGGCCCATATCCGGTGAGCGGGCCTGCTTTTATATGCGCCTGAAGGGACGGTGGCAGTTCATCGGTAGTTTTTATCGTATCTTGAATAATTTCATCATGTTGTCCATTCTCGTTTTTACCATCTACCGATCCCTGTCTTGATACGATAACGTACCCGACCGATCCAGAGACGATGAGCAGCATTACCATCTCAACAGCGAGTATTTTTTTCTTTACTCGGGCGTTCATAGACGTGTATCCTCCCTTTTTTAAATTTGGATTCGTTAACCATTTTGTAGGAATAATATGAGTTATCTATCTTCGTTTTAATAAATAAATATAACTATCAGTAAATAGTTTACACAATTTAACTACGTTAGCAGAATCGTTCTTCATATGCGGATGACAC
>DATMXJ010000076.1:0-2418 GCA_035561675.1 Thermoplasmatota archaeon | reverse complement strand
GGGTGCCCGTGAGGACATCAAAGGCGTGCACGAAGCGGTCCAAAATGTCTGCCAAGCCGTCAATAATGTTGGAGATATTCTATCTGAGAACCCATGTTCTCCAGATTCCCGCGTAGATTACTAATTTTTTGTGTTTTAATAGCCACCCAATGTCTTTGAAGCTATCGAATTCTCTTTTAAAAAATAATCATTTAAAAAAATTTTGTAGAACAGACTCTTAATAGAAAAGCATTTATACATGCTGTTACAAACCAATAAGTGAGAACAGACCATGTACCTACAATCACACTCACGGAAGAAGGACGAAAAAACTTACACGTACTATTCCATTGCAGAGTCCTATCGAGAGGATGGAAAGAATAAAAAGAAAGTGCTATCTTATCTTGGATGTCTCACACCGCAGCAAGCTCAGCAGATACGCAATGCCCTAAAAATTACACAATCATCAGACACATTTGTTGTCTCACTCGATGAACTGCTCTTCGAAGACCATTGGCGTTATCTTGATGTGGCTTTTCTGAACCATTTATGGGACAAAGAATGGGGTCTATCGAGTATATTCCCGTTACCCGAAGATACAAGCAAAACCCGGAGGAAGGAAATTTCTACTGCCGATGTAGCTAAAATTCTCGCTATTTACAGATGCCTAGACCCTGGAAGCTATTTATCTGCAGTGGAATGGCTTGGAACAACTGCTTGTGACAGCATTATCGGGATAGATGGGGGGTATTTCAACGAATCCCGGATCTACCGAGAACTCACCGCGATAGAGCAGCAAAAGGAAGCGATTGAGCAGTGGCTTTACCAGAAGCTGATGAATCGATCCGAAGAAAGCATGCGAATCATCTTTTTCGATCTCTCAGACTCATATTTTGAGGGGCAAGAGTGTGCGCTTGCGAAACCAGGTCGAACCAAGGCCCATGGATTCAAGGAAAAGCGGATTATTCTTTCCCTGCTCGTCAACTCTGAAGGATATCCGTTTTCCTGGGAAATCCTCGATGATTACACATCCGATGTCAGAACGCTAAAGGGAAACGCCATCCGGTGGATGCAACGGTTCAAGTTTCCGAGACTCATCATGGTTTTTGATCGCGGAATGGTCTCTGACGAAAATCTCCGGTATCTAGAGGAGAGCGATAATTATCTTTACATCACCGCGTTGGACAAGGACCAGCTTGCTGGAATCGATGGCGCCAACCTGGAGAGGTTCGAGAGTTTTTCAAAGGATACCACAAAAGATGAGATTGTTTCGAAGGGTCTGTCCAGATATGACGATTCCACTTACTATGAAGATCTGGGAGTGGATTGCAGCGGCAGGCGCCATGTATTGGTCTTCAATTTGGATCTTCTTAGGGCGCAGCGAAAGACAAGGCAAAAGCTCATTGAAATGGCATTTGAGGATCTGAAGAAGGAAAAAGAAGAACTTCTGAACGCAAAGAAAAGCAGAAGGCTGAAGCCTACTGAACAGAGGATCGATGAAAAACTTGAGAAGCTAAAGATGAGAAGTTATGTGGGATACGGCCTTGAAAATGTAAATCTTCATGGGAAAAACAACTCACATGTATCGAGTTTTAACCTCGAATACTGGAGAAAGACAAACGATATTCAAAAGGCTCAACTGAGGGATGGAATCTGGATGATCGTTACAAACATCTCCGATACTATGGAACCAAAAGAGTATCGGCTTGGTCCGGAAGAACTCATCTCTGCTTATCGGGGCAAGAATCAAATCGAAGAGGCGTTTAAAGAAGTTAAATCATTTCTTAAGTTCCAGCCGACTTTTGTCTACACCGACGAGCATGTTCGCGCTCACTACACGATATGCATCCTATCCTATTTGTTGGATATGACCATTACAAACAAGCTCAGAGAAAGACCGATCGATGAGGTTGGCAGCGCGAGAAAAGTTCACAAAACACTGAGTAGATGCGAACTGGGGAAAGTAAGTGTAAATGGTACAAACCGCAGCGTATTAAGACTCATGCCTCTAAGAGCTGATCAAAAGAGCATAATGGAACTATTTAATTGTAGCTATCTTGCACAGAGTAGCTACTTGAGATCAATCGGCGCGGAGGGGATGTAGAACAGACCTTAAAAAAGCGTAGGTTTTATAGCTAGCGTTTTTGGTTTGAATCTGACGAAGCTGGGATATAGGAGATTTTACCGGCAATTTCATCCTAGTTTTGTCCAAGTTGATCCTAGTTCATGGTAGCAAATCAATATCAATCACTCAATAAGGTTAAGATGAAGATTTCCCTAAAAAGTCTACAAATCCCCTATTATATGAATACCATCAATGTAGGGAGAATGTTTACTTTTTGGGAATTTATTACGAGGTCGTTCAACCATAGGGAATGGAAGGGATAGAGCCTTCATAGGTGAAGAGATTCTGTAAGACGATTTCCCTAAAAAGTACAC
>DATMXJ010000075.1:0-2442 GCA_035561675.1 Thermoplasmatota archaeon | reverse complement strand
GAAAGAGGACAGATGGTACTCCCAAAGGAACTTCGAGAAAAAGCCAATATTCGCGCTGGTGATAAACTTGCGGTAGTCGCAATGGAAAAAGATGGAAAAATCTGTTGTTTATCATTAATCAAAGTAGACGATATGGAACCGATGGTCAAAGGGATACTCGGTCCAATCATGAAAGACATACTCTAAAGAAAATGGTGTGAGTGATATGGAAGAGAAAAAAATAAAAAAGAAAGTACGAGAAGGATACGCGAAAATAGCAAAACAAGAAACATCCTGCTGCGGATCGATAGATGTGTGCTGCGGCACGGCAAATTCACCGGTCGAGATCAGCAAAACAATAGGATACACCGATGAACAATTACAATCAGTACCCGATGGAGCGAACCTTGGACTGGGCTGCGGAAATCCAACAGCCATCGCATCACTGAAAAAAGGAGAAATCGTCCTTGATCTCGGCTCCGGTGCAGGATTCGATTGTTTCCTCGCGGCAAACAAGGTAGGACCCACAGGAAAGGTCATCGGCGTGGATATGACACCTGAAATGCTAAAGAAAGCCAAGGAAAACGCAAAAAAAAGCGGGTATACCAACGTGGAGTTCAGACGCGGGGAAATTGAAGACCTCCCCTTGGAAGCCGATTCCGTCGATGTGATAATCTCCAATTGCGTCATCAACCTATCTCCAGACAAAAAAAAGGTTTTCCAGGAGGCGTTTCGGGTGCTGAAACCTAATGGGAGATTGGCTGTATCAGACATCGTTTTGCTCAGAGAACTCCCTGAAAAAATAAAAAACTCCGTTGAAGCTTATGTCGGCTGTATCTCAGGTGCGATCCTCAAAGACCGATATCTCCAGCTGCTGAAGGACGCTGGCTTCATCGATGTCACCGTGACAGATGAAACCTCGTACCAGGTCGATGTGGTCATCAACAAACCACGGACACAAGCGGTCATTGAAGAAGCAGGGATTACCATGGAGGAATTCAAGAAAATCGGTGGCTCTTTTGTAAGCATAAAAGTAACCGGGAAGAAACCTTAGGAAATCATCTTGAAAAGCCGTTCATTGTCGATAGAAACCGGTCGAAAGAGACGCTGGAACGCTGGTTTTGACAAACGTTCCTTCGTCCAACTCTTTAAACGCCTGTCCCAGTTCCGCCTCTGTATTCATCACGATAGGGCCACCCCAGGCAACAGGCTCCTTCAGAGGCTCACCGGTGATGAATAAAAACCGCAGCATGTCTTCTGCTGATATCCTGACCTGATCACCATCGCTGAGAAGAATGCCATGATGGGGTATGATTTTTTTATCAACGATCGAACCAGAACCGCTGATGACATAGAGAAACGTAGTGTACCCTTTTTTTGTCGGACGGATAAAATCCTTTCCTTTTGCAAGGGTAACATCATAATATTCTATATCGACCATTAAATCAGTGACAGGTCCCTGAGTACCAGCAACTTTTCCTGCGATGACCTTTAGTGTTGCATCCTCGTGATGGACAATGGGAATTTGACTAGCGATAATGCCTCGATATCGAGGGGTTGTCATTTTCTTCATAGCAGGAAGATTCACCCAGAGTTGGAAACCTTCGAGAAGACCGTCATACCGCTGTGGCAGCTCCTGATGGATGATTCCTGAGCCAGCGGTCATCCATTGAAGATCCCCTGAGTCGATGACACCCGTATTCCCGAGGCTATCACCATGTTCTACCTGACCGGAAAGCATGTAGGTCACGGTCTCAATCCCCCGATGAGGATGCCAGGGAAACCCTTTGACATAATCCTCAGGATCTCTCGATCCAAAATGATCAAGGAGGAGAAATGGATCGAACAATGGAACCTGGTGATACCCAAAAACTCGATGAAGTCGTACACCAGCACCCTCAAGTGTTAGTCTGCTTTTAAAAATATTTTTAACAACCCGTTCCATGATGTTTCAATACACAAAGCGGCTAATAAAATTTTTGTCTCAATATGGTAAGTTTCTATCGTAATAAATAAAAAAAAAAGAAGGAAGGATGGTAATCGTTACTATCTAAATCATATCTCCGATTTCTATCCCTTGGGTCTCATTCAGAAACGTTGAATCGATCTCGGATGTCATGGTGCTATCAGTAATGTCGCCATCCGTATTGGTTTGTTGATTATCGCTTGGTATTGGTTGACTGAAATACGCATAGGAGACGGTGACTGATACTAAAAGAATTAAGAGAGAAAGGAGAGAGATTATTTTTTTATTCATTTTCTATCATCCCTGATCATTTCATCCTAACTTGGTCTTCCATGACCATTTCCTTTGCCATGATGTCCCATGTCTTCAACCATTGCATGTCCTTGTATATTTTTCTTAATGTTCTCCTCTTTGACCTCTGAGAAAATCATGTGCCGTTTTTCTTTTGTCATCTGATTGACCATCTTGTGGAGCTGCAGTTTCATCAAGTCTAAGCT
>DATMXJ010000074.1:0-4027 GCA_035561675.1 Thermoplasmatota archaeon | reverse complement strand
TACATAGAATGAGATTGAGCAAATCTCTGAAATCTGGATCGTCATCAACAATCAGTATCCGTCCAGGTTTTTCGTCTCCTGTCGATTTTTTTTCAATTTTAGGGTTATTCATCAGAAACCACCTTCAGTGATAAAGATTATCATGTTATACTTTAGGATTGATATTATAAATATTTATTGTGCTGAAAAGCCATAATGCTACAATTACAATAAAACTACATATGTAATGTCTATTGGATTGAAAATCTGATATCTAGCGCCCAATAAAAACGTTCGTCCATCAATTCCAAATCTGGGCGAGTGTATACCTCTGAACATTCCAACGGAACAACTGATCCATTTCAAAATGATACTTTCTTTTGTATAAAAAGATAAAACGCAGGCAATCCAGAATGAAAAGTGGTCCACGTAGTTCCAAACCAACCTGAATATACTGTCTCATCTGCCAGCGCTGCACCTGACGGAGGAACCGTCGGATCTGAGCCGAGGAGACGTACTTTGTTTTTTTTATCGCTGCTATCTCAGAAAATCCTGATCCGTTTTTTGTCTCAAGGACGTGTTCGTCTTCACAAAGTTTACGGATATCCGTACCTGGCAATGGATACAGTACTCCAAAGAAGATTTCATCAGCATTCAGTGACTGTGCCATCCTCAAGCTTTCATGCATCATCTCAATGGTTTCTTGTGGTGCTCCGACCATGAAATACAGCCGGAGTTGCAGATTGTTTTTCTTGATAATATCAACTGCATCGTATATCTCTTGATTGGCCATCCCCCGGTGGTAGATTGTATTTCGAATAAACTCATTTCCAGATTCGATACCCATGCGTACCTGGTAGCACCCTGCATCTTTCAATGCCTTCATGAGCTCATCAGTAACCAGATTCGCTCGTATATTGACATTCCATCGAAGCAACTTATGAAATCCTTTTTCTTTGAATTGTTTGCAGAACTTCAGGACATAGTCTTTGTTCAAAATAAAGGTGTCATCAAAGAAATAAAAATATCGGAATCCCTTGTCATAATATTGTGTAATACGTACATCGATTTCCTCTATGACATTTTCCACACTCCGGAATCGCACGTAGGTTCCCTTCAGAGTCCTCCGTAATGCGTGATTATTGCAATATGAACACGAATACGGGCAGCCTCGCGATGCCATGATTGACAAATGGTTATTGTAGATGAACAGACATTTTTGTATATCAAAATCATCAAAATCAGGGAAAGCCAATTCATCTAAATCGGTGATTAACTGCCGTGGCTTATTTTTCATGATTTCTCCCTTCTCTTTATACCAAATGCCGTCCACTCCTGAACGATTTAAGGAATTATCGAGGAGTTCTTTGAGCACGTATTCTCCTTCGCCGATGCATACGATGTCGATTTCCTGATTCGATAGGACTTCTTGGGGGGAGAGGATGACATGAACCCCTCCAGCGATAATCGGGATGGTACTGTGTTGTTTGATGAACCGTGCGATCCCTAGTATTGCTTGATAATTAAAACTGAGCATTGAAAAACCGATGAGATCTGGTTTTTCTTTTTTTATTTCCTCAAGAACGCGCTGTTGCCAATCCTTTCCATGGAACAATAGATCAAGGATTTTCGCGTTATGGGTTGTTTTGGTTTTAATAAATCCCTTTAATGTTGGTAAAGAAATTGGCGGGAGCATAGATGTTGATGTTGAGCTTGGTGGTTCAATGAACAGGACCTTCATAGGTTCCTCCCCATGGTTTCCATAACGATCATGAAGTTATAAATTGGATGTTATAGTCTTTGAAAATGATGAAGGTTTCCTCTATGTGTTCGACAACAAACACGTACCTTTATATGTTCCTTGCGGATGTAGAGTCAAATTTACTTGAGTTCTAAATCTAGGGAGAGTTACGTATGGGTGAAGCTGAAAAGATGCAAAAAAGCGCTTTTTACGTATCACTCTCGAAAGATGGCGTCACGACAAAACAAGAAAGTGATAATATCTCCGAAATTGTCGGACATTTACGGGAAGACGCTCTCGAGTGGATGGATTTTACTGTTGAAAATATCAATGAGGATAGTTTTGTTATCGCGACTTCTCTGAAATTTAGTCTGCAGCTTGTCGCAAGCGTTGTAGCCGATCGATATTCATCGTATGAGGATTTAGACACAGAACTTGGGTTAATGCTTCCTGCAGTACGGGTTGATCAGTTTGATGTCAATGTGCATCCTTTGCTTATTTTCATTCGAAAGAATTTGATATTGACGATTCACCCCAAAGATGTCGTTCGCTTACAAAAGATTTACCGATACGCAGATATTTTCATGAAGAAAATCCGTCAGGATCTCCCCTGGAACGATAAGCTTACGATTCTGCTGACCAGGATTATTGATGAGAATAATCAGAAGAATTTCAACGGACTGCGGATGATCGAGGAAGAAGGCGATGAGCTTGGAAAATACATGGTGGACATAAGTTTACCCCGGGTGGAAATCGGCAATGACATCTATAAAATGAAGCATGCTCTCATCACCTATCTGAACACCCTGTGGGCGTCTTGGGATGTGATTAACTCGTTGCGATATGGGGATGCAGAGACTATAACTGATAATCAGAAACTCCTCCAGCGTGTCGGAATCTTGGGAGACGACATCAACAGACAGATAGCCCTCAGCGAACATATGAGCGAGGTGCTTGCCTCAGGACTTGAGGTCCTGCAAAGTGTTTATAATAATCAACTACAGATCCTCAACAACCGGCTTGCGCTTATGGTCGGATACCTGACAATCATTGGAACTGCGCTTCTTGTACCAAACACGATTGCAACAATCGCAGGGAATCAAATGTTTCCTTTCACAACAATGGATATACCAGCCTATCTCGCCCTTCTTATTGGATCAACGATCATCGCTACTATTGTCTCCTGGTGGACTGTTAAGAAATATGGTCTGTTACCGAAAAGACCTGACGAAAATGATGCGCCAAAGAAGAATAGTAGAAAAATGTGAAGAGAGATTAAAAAAACTTTGGTATCATTCTCCAAGGCACCTTTTTCATATACTCTTTGTAGGGTTCGCCATACTGTTTTGTTAAGAGTTTTTCTTCATCAAGGATACTCCAGATCATGATCGGGATTGCGATGAGAGCGATGATAAAGGCGGCTACCGAATAGAAAAACAACGCAAGACCAAATCCAACGATTAGCACAGAGGTGTAATGCGGGTGTCGAATGTATTGGAATATCCCCCCAGTCACCAGCTGCCCTTTGTATGTCTTATGCCAGAAGATCTCCCATTTGAAATACACATACGCCCCGAGGAGAAAGATAGCGACACCTAGTATGATGGTGAGAAGCTTTGGTAAAGGGAATTCCCAGACACCATAATATGCGGTCAGCGGTCCAATCAGGATGATAAACAGCAATGGTGCGTAGTGTACAATAAAAAGCGCTCGAAGTTCTTTCGGTGGTCTGTAATGGAACATAGCTCTTAGATTATTTTCATACCGCCTTGTCCAATTTCGATGTTCTGTGGTTTGAGTGTGTGTTTGGTGCTTCTCATTTTCATCACGGCAAGCTTCCGTCGGTCCATCGTTGGGTCAAGACTAAGGATGATGACGCCATCTGCAAGGAATTCTGAAAGACCGTCACGTGAGTAATTCGTAGAGCCAGATGGTAATTCTGAGGTTACCACAGCGGTACATTTAGCTGTTTCTAACGCGTTCATGATGTAATGGAGATGTAATCGTCGGACAGGGAAATTCCCAGATGTGATTTCTTCATGATCAATCGTGTTGTCCTCCGTGGCAAAATCAGGATTGTTCACATAGATAGGCATCTCTGATAAGGGGGTGATAGAGTCCAGGACGACTCGGTCGTAATTTCCAGAGAGAATTTCGTTGATCATGCTTTCATAGATGAGTTTTTTGTTGATGTTGAGAAAGAGAAATTTGACTTGTCCGGTTTGGATTGCTGGTTCAAAATTTATCCCAAGCTCTGTTGCTTGGAGGAGGAGACCTTCGATTTTCTTATCGAGTGTCATGTAAAGG
>DATMXJ010000073.1:0-5383 GCA_035561675.1 Thermoplasmatota archaeon | reverse complement strand
GGCGATGTCTCATTCACTGTATCGTTCTCGACAATCCATGCCCCTGGCTCAGCCTCATCATCATAGAACTGCACCTGGATCAACAGATATCCTTTGATGTCTGTAGATCCGTTGTTCTTGATCTTCGACTGGTTCCGGTAGGCGATCACCAGCTTCGGGGTGTAGCTGCTGCCTTGTTCGCTAGTGTAGACGCTGACGTATTCATTTCCGGTTGGTGTGTTGCCATTGATGTCCCGGCTGCTCCGCAGACACAGCTTAGTCCAGCCGGTACGGTTAATCCAACTGAGGCCGTCGCTGTTCAATGTGATGTTGTTGTACCCGTTTCCGAAGCTGTCGGTGTTCAGGGTGCCTCCATCCCCGGAATAATAGGCTCTGTTATAATCAGCGGTTTGTAGTGGGTCGTGTGGATAGGTTGGTTGTCCATTCTGGACGGTTATTAGAAAATTAGTGGTCGAATAATCACTAGATTTGTAAAGGCCCAGTGTCGCAGAGTCAATGTAGGCGTTCGACGGTAATGATGAGGTGTTGAAGTAGACGTACCCGCGGTAGATGGTATACGTCGTGCTCTGTTTGTTCTGCCCGATGAATATATTATATGCACCGTAGAAACCGTTGCCTGTTGTAGCGTTCCAGCAGCTTTGATAATTTGTGCTTTGGTATGACCGGTACCCATCGCTGGAGCTGGAATAGACTGTTAGGGTCGGGTCGATGACGACAGGGAACATCATACTATTTAGGTCAGACAGTTTGAGTCCGGAGAGCAGGTAGGTGTTGCCGTTTAGATGCACAATCCGGTAGGTTAGTTTCTCCCTCATTGATTCGTTGTTTAGCTCATAGGCTTCGCCAAGTGGCAGAGCGCATTTGAATCGACCAAGTGTGTCTTTGAAGTCAACACCTTGGTCACAGATAGTGACGTTTCCATTGAGCAGCTCTGATGCATTGTATAAGTTGAGGTTCTGATGATCCAGTTTGGTGATGAAGACAAGATATGAGCTGGCATTATTCAAACCATACAATGATGGTGGATGATTCTGTAGAGCAGTCTTTGTCGCGTTGTTCATGGTGATGGCTTCTTTCAGCTCCGTGTTCTCGTAGCTCCAGGTGACATCTGTGCCGGTAAAGACATCCTCATACGTTATGGCGTTGCCGTTGGTTTGAGCCTGGCTACTCTGCACGTTCTGTAAGTATTGGTACGTCCAGTTACTTGATGGGTCAACGTAGCCGACACCTATAAGTTTACTTCTGATGACACTAGTGGTGGGGTTATCTGATCTGTTATACGTGAATGCAATTGGCCAATCACTTTGTATATTGGGTTTGAAGTAAACGCCGAAGAGTCCGCGGTCGTTCCCTGTCCGGTATCCGTAGTTGTAGGCAGGATGAGTGCTGGTGATTTGGTTGAGGGTGTTGTTGATTGGTGTCCATGTGCCGTTATTCTCTTGGTAGTTCACTGGTCCTGTGGAGACTTCCAGGATGTTCTGTCCTGTGATCGCGTTGTAGTATTCATCCCAGGTGAGACCCCGACCAACTAATGTGAGATTCTCTGTTGGGTTTGGTGGGTCTGTGATGTTGATGTATTCATTGCCACTATAGTTGTCTTTGAGGGTGGCGATGCTGATGGTTGCGTTTGCGGAGATGTGGAAATGATATTCGCTGCTACTGTTGGTGTTATAGGTTTCATCCATCGCCCAGAGCGTGTAGTTGTACTGTCCGACTGTCCAGGTGTCTGTGAACGTATATTGGTATGTGGAGCCGCCAACATCATCCATGGTGTAATTCCCAATGGATTGGTTCTGGTAGATGATGTTCACTTTCACGATACTGATATTGCTGCTGTTGTCAGTGATCGAAGCAGAGATGGTCACGTTAGACCCAAAGCCAACTGTACTCGGTGTGCTAGAGACATTTGAGAATTCAGGCGGTGTGGAATCCTGAGTAAAATCACACCAACCATAGGGCTCCATGACCGGATAACTATCATTTCTCTCTGCACCACTTGAATTGAGCAGATACGGCGTATCGCCAATCCCATCCTGGTCTTCATCTCCTCCCGTGTAATCACTCCAGTAATTCCCCTCACCAGGACCAGTCTTGGTGAGGGTGTTGTTCCCTTCTTTGCTCCAGAGATTTTCCTTTCCTCGTTCGTCGTTAGCATCCCATGATTGATTTGTTGAGCTGTTTCCATTGACGAAGAAATCGTTGTAGTAGATATGGTTATTTTGTGAATTTGATGGAAGGTAGATCGCGTATTCAGTGTTTATCCCAAAGTGATTCTGAACAATCAGATTCTCAGGTGAATTGGCAAAGGTAATACCGTTCGGATTTTTGATGATTTTACTATGCTCTATCTTGTTCCAGGTCGAGTCATGGAGATAAACACCTGTGTTTGTCACATCATGGATATAACACGTGGAGATGGTATTGTTCTCTGCGTCATCAAGACAGATTCCTTTCGTTGATGCTATCCCCGGGTTAGGGGCCCCGTCAATGTCACACCCGAGGATGAAGTTGTACTCCGCGTTCTTCAGGTACATCGCGGTATCGTTGTAGGTGAACAGGCAATCAGTCGGATATGGGCTGGAAATGGATGGTGATCCGATAAAGTTAGATGAGGAGTTTGCGACGTATACTCCATACGTGCAATAAGAGAACACGCTTTTCTTTATGATGTTGTGTTCGGAGTTGTTGATGATTTTCACCCCATAAGTATTTTTTGTAAAAGAGCAGTTCTCAATCAGACAATCATTTGATTGATTCAGAAGGACTCCGATGTTACTGTTCTCTGAGATGTCACAGTTTTTGATGGTGACATTGCTTGAATGGTTTTCATCATATTTCACGTAGACATCAAATCCGTTTGTTCCACCGTTGACGGTAAACCCGTTGACGGAAACGTTTCTATCTGTGATTTGTACAACAGTGTCTCCTCCGCTGATGAACGTGCCTTGTCTGCTTTCTCCGTACAATGCCACGGGTTTGTTGATTTCAATTGCGTCGTAGCTGCCGTTGTATACAAAGATGATGCCGCCGTTGTCAACGTCGTTGATGCCCTCCTGGATCGTGTCCCATTCATGAGCATCCGGGTCGTCATGGAAATCATCATCGACCAGGGCGTTAGCGATAATGAGGCAGTCTGATTTCGTTGTCATGTTTGTTGCGTCGTCATCATCGATGGTGGTGAGGGTGACGGTGTAGACTCCACTTTGGGTGTAGGAGTGATCTGGGTTTTCCTCATAGGATACGCTCTGATCACCAAAATCCCAGGTGTAGTTTTCTATGGTGCCGTCCTCGTCAGTGGATGTTGAAGTAAAGCTGAGTTCTGTTTCGACGTTCACTGCATAGTCACTTATTGTAAACGACGTGTATGGTGAGCTATTTGGGATGGTGAGGGTGTCTGACCAGCTATCGTTAAAGTCGTTGGTGTCCCAGACGGTGAGCGTCACGGTATAGTCTTTGCTTAAGAGGTAGAGGTGAGATGGGTTCTGTTCGTGTGAATGTGTGCCGTCGTCGAAATTCCAGTACCACTCATCGATATCTGCTCCTGGTGATGCCATTGATGTGTCGGTGAAATCAACGCTATGATTTATGAGACCACTAAGTTCATAATCATAATTTGCTATCGGTTTTCCATATGGAGAGAGATTGATGAGTTGATGGCATTCATCGTCAAGATTCATTCTGTCATCGTAGATACGTATGGAAGCGTTGTATGTGCCATTGGCTATTATGGGATAAAGGGTGACGGCGAGGTGACCGCTTGTATTCGTACCTTTATAGATCGTGAAACTTGTCTCGTTTACGTCGGACACTGGTTGTCCAGTTGTAATGTTGTACAAACATGCTTTGGCTGTCGCCCATGACGTTAAGTTAGTGGTAACATTGAACGAGATGTTTACGGAATCATTCCAACCGTCACCACACAGGTCAAAGGGGGTGTAACTACAATTCACAAACACGTTTTCAGGTGGCTCTAAAACCAGATATTTTGTTATATTAAGCACCATCTCGGCTGTACAATTCAAATCTGTCTGATTAATATGATTCAACACATCGCCGAATTCAAAATTTCCACCACTCCTATGCCGAACGATATCTCGCATATTCGGCTTTCCGACAGTCACAATCTGAAGATCAGTTTTCTTTTTAAACGGTCCTAATTTTTTGTTCAGTGGAGAATCATCAACATAACAGAGATATAACGGTTTTGCGCCATCAGCTATTTTATAGTGTTTCCCATCTTCCTCAGTTACTCTTATTCCATATTGTGTTCTTTTTGAATAGTCAGTACGATTTGTAATATTTGAAACACTATTACAAAATGCATTGGTAGAAGTAATTATATTCAATATAGAGCCAGGTGAATCATAGGCGAAAAAATCCAGGTTAATCATATAGGTAATATTTTCATTTTTGCAGTAATTTGATTGATTGAATACATAACTGGATGATCCACGAAAGATGCGTTCTTCCCCTGCCCATGAAACAAAGGTGATATTATATTCCGGGGTGATATTACTTTCATTTAGCCATCGCAATATTCCAAGCATGGTTGCGACACCCACTGTGTTATCTGCTGCCCCCTGACCCGGGAAATAATCATGATGACCACCGCTAATCATGATTGACTTGCTCTGGTTTTTCCCGGGAACTTCACAGATGACATTATAACTCTCGATGTTCTCATTCTTCCTTTCAGTGATATTGAATTTTGCCTGAAGACTTGAATCATTTTTTTCCCAGTCCCAGAGATTGATTGAAGTACTTTGATTTATATGAATTGTTCTGTTAACAAAGAAAACAGGATGCAACCTATATTTCGACAACATCGTCGCTGGCATATTTTGAGATTCATAAGGTATACCCGTTGCTGTAAGCATGTAATGAGTGTTATCAAAAATTGTTTTATTACATAAGATAAAACCAACATAGGGTGAACAAGGAAACGGAATATTGCAAAATATATTTAAACTAATGGGGGGATAGTCGCTTGTTTCTTCGAATAATCCGATTTTTTTCTCTTCGAAACGTTGGTTAAAAACGTAAAGATAACAAATTCCAATGTTTTGTGAAGAATCATATTCAGTTTCCGGTAATGATAAAATTAAGGTTGCATTGTTATAGTTGCGACTGGGAATACTGCGTGGTCTGAAACGAAGTGAAAGACCCGCAGATGAAAAGTCGCATCTCTATTTTTCTCCAGCTAAAGTATATCTCTTTTTTGTCGCACGCGGCAGGCATTCGTCTGCCCTCTAAAGGTGCGACAGGAGAAAATATTTGTATGGAAAATGTAATTAGCTGTAGCCCTAAAAAGATTGCGGGAGATACTCGCAATAACTGGGTGACCATGATGTTCGTCACCCACAACAGATACAACTGTTTTAGA
>DATMXJ010000072.1:0-15814 GCA_035561675.1 Thermoplasmatota archaeon | reverse complement strand
ACACACTTCCATGAGCAAGGGTGCTGCGTACGCAAAACTCCTTCGTGTCCCTGGTATTGGTGCCCTTGGAATTGTTCCTGTCATCGCTGCGTTAACGATGGGAATAACTGATTTCTATCCGCTTTTCCTTATCTTCATCATATATTCAAACCAAGAATGTATAGAAATGAAGACAGGATTTCATGATTTGGGGAATCTATGAAATACGACGTCACGATAGTCGGAGCAGGACCTGCAGGGTCAACAACCGCGAAATTTCTAGCTGAAAAAGGTTTTAAAACTCTTTTACTCGATAAAGAAAAATTCCCACGCGAGAAACCATGCGGTGGAGGATTACCCATACGTGTGCTCCAAAGATTCCCCTATGTCATCAATGATAATATCATCGAAGCATATTCGTCGAGTGGGACGATCTTTTCCCCATCTTTACAACATCAGATTGAAATCAACAAAAATACACCCATCATAGCGATGGTTCTAAGAAAAAAATTCGATTTTGAATTGGTGAAATTCGCCATTGAAGCAGGTGCTATTTTCCAAGAGGCGACACCTGCATCCGCTGTCCGAATCTCCAACGACACAGCACAGGTGACATTAGACCTAGGAAGAAAAATAGATTCAGAAATAATCGTTGGTGCTGATGGAGTAAACAGCACACTTGTACGAAACATGGGACTGCGAGCAAGTCGGACAGAAAAAGGAATCTGTATCCTGCAAGAATTCGAGGTAGACGAAAAAATCATGGATGAGTATTTTAAAAAATCTCGCCATTGTTATATCCATTCAAGGTTCAAATCAGCCTCTGGGTACGGATGGGTGTTTCCGAAAAAAGAGCATTTAAACATTGGATTTGGCATCATTAATATGGATAAAAACCAGCAGCCGAAACACAATCTCCTCAACTGGTATCAAGACTATATCACATTATTGAAAGAAAAAAATCTTATACCACAACACCTAAAAGAAACCCCGGTGAAAGGAGGGGCGTTACTGACGCATCCGTTGGAAAAAACCTATGCAGACCGGTTCCTTCTGGTTGGAGATGCCGCCGGATTTATCAATCCCTTAACCGGTGAAGGAATTTATTACGCAATGGTATCAGGACAAATCGCTGCAGAGATAATAACAGAAGCCTTGGAGAAAAAACAGACAACACAGGAGTTCTTATCACAATATCAAACCCGCTGGCAAAACGATTTTGGAAAAGATATCAATCTGATATTAAAGGTTGTGCAACGAGGAAGCATGGAATACGTAGAAAAAGTTTTCAAAATAGCCTACAAAGATCCAGTGCTGACAGATCTGATGATGGGAGTCATAACCGGACAATTGAGTGTACAGCAATATAAATGGAAGATAGTACGAAGATTTTTTTATAGCTCATTGAAAAACCGATTGCATCTGTTAAAATAAACAAAAAAGGGGTTATTGAACATGAATAAAAAAAAAGTGTGCATCATTGGTGCTGGCATCGGTGGTTTAACAGCCGGTGCACTTCTTCTAAAAAAAGGATATTCCGTTGATATCTTTGAAAAGGAACCAATCGTCGGAGGAAGAGCGTTATCCTTAGAAATGTCATCCCAAACCTTAGAATCCTATAAACAGACCTTGGCCAAATTCAATACAGCAATCGTTTTTTCGGAACCCCCCCTGGAGGAAATCTTTAAAAATAAGATGTTCGAGAACTACACTCTTGATTTAGGGTTCCATATGATCGGAAGCGGAATCGTCGTCAAACTTCGAGATATCCTTAAGGAGTATTTTGATAATATCACCATGTATAAATCCCGGTTATATGAACAGAAAAACAATCATTTCGGCTATTTTGTGACCACGGCTGATAAAATATCGATGTTGCCCAATATCGTAAGACTTCTTCTTTCGGGTGAAAAGACAATGAAAGACCTGGATGCTGTTTCCATGACCGAGACGATAAAAAAATATGGAAAAGGGAAAATGAAGATCGTACTTGAGGTGAATCCGCGTTTAATAAGCACGATAAATAATCTTGATTTGATATCGACAGGTGAAGTGTTCAGAACACAAAAAGACATGAAACTAGGGGGCGTAAACTACCCTAAGCATGGACTCCTAAAAATATCCCAAACAATTGCCGAGTATATCGAAAAAAACGGTGGAAAAATCCATCTGAAATCCCCGGTATCGAAAATTCTTATCAAGAACAAGAAAGCTGAAGGCGTTGTTGTCGCGGACAAAGAATATATGTTCGATATCGTCCTATCCAACATGTTGGTCCAAAACCTATTTACCATTGCTGATGAACATCAGTTTCCAAAGGAATACGTCACCACAATGAAGACTCTTGAGGGGACCGGGAGTCTTTGCGCGTATTATTCCCTAAATCAGATTGACCCCCGGTTATTGGGAAAATCTTTTATTTTCATTGAGCGGGACATCGGTGTTGACGGAAATGATGCTGTCGGTATGATCGATTTTATTACTGCAATGGAAGAAACAGGGTTATCACCTTCGTCCCATTATCTCGTTCAATCATATATTATTTGCACGCCAAAAGAAGCCAAGGATAAAAAAATTCTTAACAAACTGAAAGAGGCTTTAGATAAAAACCTCGAACGCATCATCCCTCAATATCATTCACAATTACAATGGGCTATTTACCCCTCAGTCTGGCATCTCGATGGTGTCGCAAAAACCCTAGTAAACACGAAGCCAGACATACAGACACCCATCGAAAACCTTTACATTATTGGTGACTGTGTGAAAGCACCAGGCATTGGAATTAATTGTGCGATAAATTCTGCACGAATCATCCAAGAAATGCTAAGTAAATCTGTCTAACGTCATACGGTTTTCACGGAAGCGATTCTCTAAAAAGATATCTTGGCCCCTTAGAGTAATTAATATAATCTCCATCTGTATTCACAACAACGATTTACCGATGTTCTTGGTGCCATAATGTCTGTGAAATTAACGATGAAAGAACCATATACAAAAGGTAGGTTTCTTTCAAAGAAATTTAGAGGATATTTCGATTTACTCAGACCCTTTACGTTACTAGCCCCTTTTTTTGTCTCAATGTTTATCATGTTCGCAAGTCTCGTCTACAATGACAAGTTCGTAGAATTCCCTAACTGGTGGATCGTCATCGGCCAAGCAAGCCTTACCTTAGCGTTTCTCAATGGTGCTTCGAATGCATTGAATCAAGCAACAGATGTAGAGGCAGATAAAATATCAAAACCTTACCGCCCAATTCCCCGTGGTGTCGTCGAGCGCGATGAAGCACAAAGCATTGCATACATTCTGTATCTCTTCGCCCTGTTACGTGCAGTAACAATCAATACCTGGTTCGGAGTTTTTGTTTTCCTTATCATGTTGTTTACCGTCATCTATTCCCTCCCACCACGGATGAAACGATTCCTGTTTATTAATCAGGTATGGATTGCCATCCCGCGAGGATTATTTGCAATTCTTGCCTCATGGAGCGTCTTCGGTGACCCGTTCGAGATAGTACCCTTAATAATTGGCCTTATTGGACTTACGTATTTCATCGGAGCAATGACCACGAAAGATATCGTTGATTGTGAAGCTGATAGAAAAACAGGGACACGGACTCTTATCAACACGTATGGAACGAGAAAAGCAGCATTCATATCACTTCCCTTCCTCATCATCCCATTCGCAATGTTTCCAGTGCTTATTCATTACCAATTGATAGACCCATACTTTTTACCTCTTACCTTATTCATTATCCCTGGTTTCGTTATCTTTTACTTAATGCTGAAACAACAACAAAGTGGGACCTTAGAAAACGTTTCAGCTTGGTCATTGATGTATATAACCTATCTTTTTTATGCGATTGGATTTACAGCCCTTATTATTCTAGGAAAATTAGGGCAACTGAATTTTTTCACTGTTATCTAATTGACCGTTATGCGTCATTTCTTCACTTTTATAATAGATAAGGAGAAATAGGCATTTCTCCATATTAAAAAGGTTCTTATACACATAAAACAACTCTTTTATATAGAACAGTAAAATAAATACAAAGAATGGAGACCTATGCGACGGTCAAACATAGTCATAGTTGGGATACTTCTTCTGCTTGTCATACCAGCGGTAAGTTTACCAGGATCGTCGCAAGGTGACGGCGGACCATCGTGGGATACAGACTATAAAGAATGGTCCTATAGGCAAGAGATTCCGCTTCCCATTCAAACAGATGAAAACGTCTCCCATTATCAGCCAATCGACCTCCGTCTACGGTTCGAAAACCCTTGCTGGACAGAAAATGAAAATAATACGTCTATTCGGATTGCCTGCTGGCATGCAGACATATGGTATGATCTCGAATCACAAATCTATTCTCTTGAAAAAATCCCAGGGGAAACAAGCTTCATCGGCGAATGTAATGTGATTTTTTTGGTCCCCGCTTTTGCAGATGGAACAGAACAGTATTTCATGTATTACGATGATGAGAAAACACCAAGACCCGATTATATCGACCATGTGACCATTGAAGATCTGAATTATTCCGCATCCCCGTTACCTGAGATATCCGCCGTAGCAAGATTCTATGGAATCACAGAAGACGGATATTGCATCTATGGAGTAGGACAAGAGGGACAGCTTTTAGATAGATCCTGTGCTCAGGTAGTGGTAAAACAAAAGAAAGAATGTAAGGAATTCGATATCATTGATTCCGATCAAATCGTATCATTTGCGTTTTCATATTATTATGGGGATAAAGAAAAAGATGAAAGTTCATCCGATCAGGTGTTTCTCGATAAAAAAATTTTCATCGATGGCAATCTCATGGTCGAGTTTGGAATATTTAGTGAGTCGAAAAAGAAGGACGTCCAGACGACAGCAATTTATAGATACTATTACTCACCCATTGAAGAAAAACGTATAAATGTTCATGTGAAACATGAGATGTTGAAAGATGCTACGGTGCAAGGTATTGATAATATAGATGGAAGATTTGGTTCTCTGATTTCCTTAAAATCACGAAGTGCTGCTGTTGATTCATTAAACTTTGGAAACATCTATCCGTACCTTAATTTCTATAGCGAGAAAGATAAGGTTGAACAATATCAATTAAATCAAAATCCTTCCACGAAAGAACGAGAATGGATCATATCCTACAAAAATGACGCAACTCTCGGTTCAGAAGCATGGTTATGTTATGGATACGGAAAAAAAGGTATCGCAAATGCGGTTCTCTTTTCCTCCAATCAAGGTGTAGTAACATCAGGTACTGACGAACGTGACGGCATCCAATTGAAAGTCGCAGAAAAGGAGTATGTAAATTTCCTTGGAACCGAGGTGGATTATGTTTCGATTAATTTTGGAAGGCATTCGTACGTCCCAGGACATAGTCATGATGTAACGATACCAGCAAATCTCATCGTTCAATTTGATGCGGAAGTCTTTGCTTCTGAAACCGGTGGATATGAAAGCGTTCAAAAGGAATCATATTTTTACAAATCATTAATACAATCCCGCAGATATTCTGGTGACATCCCATTTGTAAGAGAACAAAAAAGATATAATGTCACAATCATCCCTCGTCTAGGCAGAACACATTTATCGCACCCATGGCTGTGGAACCTCACTGGTAGTGTATTTCCAGTGATGTGGGTTGAATTACATCAGGGAGAACGTTTGGTTGCTGAAGGAGCTGCAGATCGTTCTCTTTTAATGAGAGCAAAGAAAACCTTTTCAAGTGTCTTGGAAGGCGACTATCTTGTAAAAATATTTTTCAAGTGGGGCAATAAGAAGATTTTCACAGGGTCGACAGTAATACATTTGAATAAAGATACAAGAGTAAATGTTTTTTGTACCTGGGAACGGACAATAACATTCACATTTCTTGATCAAAACGGAAAGGGGATACCAGGAATTCATGGGTGGTTAACCAATAAAGATGGTATTCTGTACGATGAAAACATTACACAAAATAATGGAGAATTACTTCTCAAGGCACCCTATGACGGAAGCGATCCCTATATTCTCCAAGCAGATTACAAAAGTTTAACTATCTATGACGGAAGGCTCCCAAAAACCCTAAGAAAATTAAATAAACAAATTACCTTGGAACTCTATGATTTCAATGTCGTTATCACAGATGATCTTGGATTATCACCAGGAGTTGAACTGACACCGGTCCTTGTCACACCAGATGGCAATAAAACAGTCCAAATAACCCCGAAAGAAAAAACAAAAGGATCATTTGTTTTTGAGAATGTCCCTGCAGGAGATTATCATCTTCAAATAAGTTTTGGGGAATTTATTGACGATTTGCATGTAACAATCCCGAATGCAGGAAATGTTGTTCATATGAAATTTTCAGCTATTTTTCAGGTCACCATTGACTTATTCGATTCCAAGGGAAATACATTGGTGAACGACAACATTGAATTTCTAATCGTTCGTGACAATCAAACCATAGCCAAAACCAAGGAAAAAAGCATTACACTTCCCCCAGCCCGATATACGATCAATGCGTATTTAGATAACGAACTCATCGGGGTAAAAACCGTGGAACTAACCAATGATAAACATCTGACGTTTGTGACGACAATCGAGTCATTGTTCCCCCTCTTTCTTTCCCTCTTTTTTTACGTGCTTTTTGGTTGCCTTGTTATCCTAACGATATTAAAGAAATTTTCACTATCATCGTTATTAAAATCACTCGCGATCCTTCTTGTCATCTTATCATTCTTCCAACCCTGGTGGTTATTCACCGGCTCGAGTTCGACACTTCCAGCAGAAAAGACTACAGCGTTATACGTGAACCCAGGGATGATGATTGAAACAAAAACGTTCTACGGAGAGGTGTCACTCAGTTTAGCGGAAATGCCTGATATCTTCCTTATGTTCCTGGGGGCGATAGTGCCTCTTGCCGCGCTTGTGTGCATCTGTATAGGTATTGGAATCGTTTTAAAAAGAACAAAGAAAAAAAATTATGCGTTTCTGCTTGGTATCGTTGGAGTAATCCTCATGGGAATCATTTTATTCGCATTTACATTTGGGACGACACGATTAATTGAAACAAGTCTTGGTTCTGTTCAAGGAGAAGATGTGCTATCTGTATCAATGGGTTCAGAAGATGTGATGATGCAGGCAAGTTGGGGATTTAGCGTTGGGTTCTATATCGTGTGTATCGCACTAATTGTAGCATTGATAGCGGTACTTCTCGATATCCGAATGAGGCTTACACAGAAGAAAAAATTGTTATAATCGCAAAACTGAATGCAAAAAGAAAATAGGTCATATACATTACGGTCCAGGCCGATGTGTTTTCGTATTTTGAATTTTTATGTCTATGAAGCATGAGCCATCCGATAATGATGCTGAAGAAACTAAGAAATGAGAGAGGAAGAACGACCGTTGGAAGAATATGAAAATAGACCAACGGAATAATTAAACTAAATGCTCCAATCATGAATACGAGGGAGAAGAGGGCAGCTATTTTCAAACCAAAGACATTTACCAAGGTTTTCGTACCAACAGTCCGATCTGCCTCCGCATCTAATATGTCTTTTGTTGTAGTCCCGCCAAAAAGAAATAACGCTGCAACACATCCCATACCTAGCGGAAGTGGTTCAAACGGATTCCCGAACACACTCCAGGAACTAAGAATTGCTAAAAAACCTCGTGGGAGCGCCACCCACAGCTGGTTAAGAAACAAGAATTTTTTCATGCGCGGTGTAAGAGAGTAAGTGACAGAGAACAAAGCAATCAGGATGATAAAAATAAAGAAGATCATATGGACAGTGAGAGCGAGGAGAAATGCCCCGGCATATAAGAAAAATGAAAGTTGAAAGGCTTCCTTTGATGTAACTATTCCTTGTGGAATCGGACGGTAGGGTTTTGATAAAGCGTCTTCTCTCCAATCTGTCGCTTGGTTTAGAACATTCGAAGCACCGTTGAGCAATGCGAAACAAAAACTTGCTGAAAATAGGGTACAAAGGAGAGAGACAAGCGGGAGATCAGTAATCTGGGAACTTACAAGACTTGCAATGATGACGCTGCTGGATACAATGAGGGGTGCTAGAAGGGTAAACGGCCTGAGAAGTTTTAGATATAGGCGTATCTTATGTACAATAACCTCACCCGAACCACTCATAATGATATGGTGCTTCGTTATTTTATATAAATATATCTTTACATTTCTTATCAAAAATCTTTTTTAGAAGAATTAATGTGATATCCGTTTAAGACGAGCAATTCCATCGATTTTACAGATAATGTCATAGACGACCTTAGGAACTAGATCATCCCAAGGCTCATCATTGATCATCCGTCTGCGAATCTCTTTTCCAGAATACCGTTTTCGATCAAAATATGTGGTTCCCTTCACTAGAAACCCTTTCTCGGAGAATAATTTTCTTGTGAAAGGATTATTTGCAATAATCAGGTCAAAATCTGGAACAATGGAACAGACATGGTCAACCCATTTGGGAGGATCATGGATATCAGGTATAGAGACGATGTGATAGTGATGAATACCTACGGCATCTAAAGATTGTGAAATCATCTGGATTCGTTCTGCTTCTGAAAACGGATTATCAGGAGTGTCATGATATTGAGAAGACCCAATGCCAATGATCATCTCCTCGTACTGAGTAGCCAATCGTTGTAACAACAGGAGATGACCCCGATGGAAGGGTTGAAAACGCCCGATAAACAACGCTTTCATATTAGACCTACGAATTTGTAAAGTGAGATTCTTTTCATTCTATAATCATAAGTCCCAATAACAGTTCTAGTTCTTTTGTTCTTCGGAACGAAGAGGCGCTGGGGTTTTCCGTTCTGATTCCAGTTCTACTTTTCCTATGATTTTCGGAGGACGCATCTCTTTTAATTTTCGTAAGAGCTCTTCTTTCCCATTACCAACGAGCGCGGTTTGGAGAACGTCTGTTAAGGTCTCAACAGGGATGATTTCAACTATTTTCTTGTATTTATCCTCAATTAACACATCATTGAGATTCGCTTTCGGAATAATTACGGTCTTAATCCCTGCCTCAGCAGCGGCCTCAATTTTTGCTGTTACACCACCAATGGGAAGCACGGTTCCTCGAATACTGATCGAACCGGTCATGGCGACATCCTGTCTTACCGGGACATTCTCCATCGCAGAAATGACTGCGGTAATCAAAGAAATGCTTGCTGAGTCACCCTCGACGCCCTCATAGGTGCCGATAAATTGAATATGAATGTCATGTTTAGAGATATCTCGTCCCATATATTTTTTAATGATCGCTGAGATATTCTGAACCGATTCTTTCGCGATATCTCCAAGTTTTCCGGTGGCTATCACCTTTCCTTCCGACTGTGACCCTGCGGGTGTCACTTCCGCGACAATCGGGAGGACTAATCCAGAGAACTCACTCATCGAGGGATCAGCAGAATGCACCGCAAGACCATTGACCACACCGACTTCGTCCCCCAAGGTTCTAAAGGAACGATAGCTCTTTTGCGACTCTAATGCTCGATCTGAGACTTGTTGTTCTAATGACCGCGCGATATGTTTTGCTTCAATGACATGCTGCTGTGTGATAATTTTATCTCCTCGCTCATAAGCGATATCTCCCGCGACTCGGATCAAACCACCAAGTTCACGTAATCGTAATGAGAGTTTCCCTTTCCGGCCTGCTCTGCGTTGCGCCTCATGTATGACTTCGGCGACTGCTTCTTTATTGAAATGATGGATTTTTCCATCTTTCTTTACTTCTTGGGCTACGAATCTGATGAGTTTTTCCCGATTTTCCTGGGTATCATCCATGACGCTGTAAAGATAACTTTCATATCCATATCCTCGTATTCGTGAGCGTAACGCAGGATGCATGCCATTTAACGCATCGAGGTTCCCTGCAGAAACCAGGATAAAATCACAGGGCGCAGGTTCTGTCTTTACCATTGCACCGAAACTTCGTTCAGACTGCCCGGTAATCTGAAATTTTTTCTCCTGAATGGCGGTAAGTAGATGCTGTTGTGAAGGAAGACTTAAGGTATTAATCTCATCGATGTACAACACTCCCTTGTGCGCCCGATGAATGGCTCCAGCTTCTACCAGTTGATGGGGAGGTGTTTCTAACCCTGCGGATTGAAACGGATCGTGACGAACATCACCAAGTAACGCACCAGAGTGTGCAGCGGTTGCATCTATGAATGGGGGAACATCGTTTTTTTCGTGTGAAACTAAGAGTTTTGGAATCATTTGTAATTCTTTTCTCTGAGAAAACCCACCTCGGGCGACAATAAGATAGACCATCACTGCGGCAATCACACCAAAAATCGCATATTCGAAATGACTGGTCACCATTGCACCTATAAGGGAGAGGGTTACAATCAACAGAACAATACCAAGAATCATGCTATTTTGTTGTTCGACTTTTCGTTTCGCTTCCTCTCGTTGCATTCGAATGATTTCATGTGCTTTTCCAGCGGGAACAACCCGGATGGTTGGAGTATTGGTATCCTCGTTGTTGGGGTAGACGATGATATCTTCGAGTTCTCCTTTTGGTAAGAACTCGGTCATGGCGCGAGCGACCATTGATTTCCCGGTTCCTGGGTCTCCGATGAGCATGACATGTCGTTTCTGTTCTGCTGCTTTTTTTACGATAGCGACTGTTTGATCTTGTCCGATGACTTGATCTAAGAGGTTTTCTGGGACTTTGATATCCTCAGTGGTTGTAAATTTTATGTTCTGGATCCAGACATCAATTGGAGGTAATTCCTCCTTTGGGGGCTCATTTTGTTCTGGCGGTCCGTCTGTTTGTTTTGTTGACATGGTTAAAACTTCCACTCAACAAGAACGTGATGAAACGCTCTCATTTGAGATTTACCGACATATACGCATTTCATATATCAATTTTTTTCTTTCCGGGAAATGGCGATTCCGTTGGTTTTATAATGCGATAGTTCATATCCTTGGATAATGGCTTTTGACAGAAAAACGCTTGTAATTCCAGATAAGACCTTGTTTGATGAGACTGTGATTGTGACCAAGGGTGATGTCGTTATTGGTGATCGTTCGCTTGTTCGTTTTGGAATCCGTACTGATGGTCGAATTTTTGTTGGTGAACATGCGATTATCGATGGGAATCTTGATTCGCCTCATGATGTCCGTGTGGATATTTTTTCTTCGATCGGAGGGGATGTCCGAGCCGGTGGAAATGTGTATTTAGGGGAGAAGACGAAGATCAAGGGAGCCTTGTCGCTCAGGGGCGATCTTGATGTCGGTGATAGTGTTGAAATTGAAAAAGGATTCGAAGCAAAGGGATGGATTAATATTCGGAATCCAGTTCCAATGGTTATATATATCTTTGTATATCTTTTACAGTTGTTAAAAATGGGACGAAGCGAAGAAATCGAACGTATCCTGGAAGAACTAGAACAAAACGACGGGGACACCATACCAATATCAGAGTCATTTCTCTTTTTACCAAACAACTCCATCATGAGCATCTCAAATTCAAAAGTAGAAGGAAATCTTCAAGTCGGCAAAGAATGCAAACTATTAGGCAACTACGATGTGAAAGGCAACATCTTAGTCGAAGAGAAAACTGAGGTCTTCGGCACATTGAAAGCAACTGGCAATATCTTTGTTGGTAAAAAGGTAAAAATCCATGGGAATATCGTATCAATAGGCACGGTCAATATCACAGAGCAGGTGGATATCATCGGGAGTGTCTCCGCGGAAGAAATCTCACTATCAAAAACAGCCTCGATACAAGGAACATTCCATGCGAAGAAAGGCATCTCCTTTGTTGACAGTTCAAAAGAACAAGCGTCTGAAAAGGTTAAACGCTTTGAAAACGATGTCGATGTTGTCGATGAAGTAAAAGAACTTTTGGAGTAGAAAAAATGCAACTTGGTATAGTTGGGAAACCAAATGTAGGAAAATCCACTTTTTTCAACGCCGCCACAAAAGCCCATGCAGAGGTTGCAAATTATCCGTTTACGACCATTGAGGCAAATCGCGGCGTCATGTACATACGTAAACCATGTCCCTGTCGAGATTCTCATGTCACCTGTACCCCTCATAACTCACGATGTATCGATGGGATCAGATTCGTACCTATCGAGGCAATTGACGTCGCAGGTTTAGTCCCAGATGCCCACAAAGGAAAAGGGTTAGGAAATAAATTCCTTGATGACCTCAGACAAGCACATGCCCTGATCCATATCGTCGATGCATCAGGAAGCACAGATGCAGAGGGAAACCCCTGTGAACTAGGTGCCCATGATCCACTCTTAGACATCGAATTTCTTGAAAAAGAAATCAATTACTGGTTGTTTGGAATCATCAAAAAAAGTTGGGAGATTATTGCACGAAAATGCGAGCTTGAAAACAAAAAAATAGAAAAAATGCTCGCAGAGCAGCTCACCGGATTAGGAATACGAGATGAACATATCACAGGAGCGATACGAAAAATCAACCTCGATATAACAAAACCATCACAATGGAAAGACGATCAGATTTTCAAACTCACCGACTACGTACGAGCAATCAGCAAACCAATCATCATCGCGTTTAACAAAAGTGACAAGGCACCAGAAAACCTCATGGAAAAAAGGAAAGAATTGACAAAATACATCGTTATCCCCTGCAGCGCTGAAAGTGAACTTGCATTAAGCAACGCAGCAGAAAAAGGAGTCATCTCCTATACACCAGGGAGTAATGACTTCACAATCCTAAAAAAAGAGGAGCTCTCCGAAAAGCAACTCAAGGCATTGGAATACATCAGGACACATGTCCTTCAAAAATACGGATCAACCGGTGTTCAGCGATGCATCGACGAAGCGGTCCGGATGCTTGATCTTATCGTTGTCTACCCCGTACAAGATGAACATCATCTCACCGACAAAGAAGGACGAGTACTCCCCGATGCGCACTTAATTCCACGCGGGTCAACTGCAAAAGACCTTGCCTATAAAGTCCATACAGACCTCGGGAATCATTTCATCAGGGGTATCGATGCACGAACCCATCGCATCATCGGTGCGGACCATCAGCTAAAAGACGGTGATATCATCAGCATCATCGCAGATATATAACAACGTGCGGGATACCTTGCCGAACATGTAGGTGCATACAAGGTTGCATCGCGAAGGGATAATGAGCTGCACCGTAGATGCATAGGTATCTACAAAACAGCCTTTTATAGTCCCCATCTGTTTCTTTTTTGGGACCACTCAAAAGATATTCTTCACTAGGAGGTAGAACGGTGTCAATAAGAAAAATAAGCAATAAAAGACTCTCGCGAAATCTAAAAACTAGAAAAATACCCTTACGCGTACTTCCCTTAGCACCTTTTCATAAAAGATACCGTCTGAACAAACCTACCCAAAAACATGATATGAAATCATCAAAATCAAAACAGGAACCTTCACCGACAGTCCGGTGTACTGTCGAAAAAGTAGCTAAAACAACCGGGAAAAATGTGAAAAAAACAGGTGGAAAGAGACCACTGACAATAAAACCGTTTCTGAATCTTCACTGCACGATGAATGCGTTACGATGGATCTTACTGCTCATCTTCATCTACCTAGCAGCTGGCACGGTTGTCGTAATGATCCAAGATGGGACCGAGACATTGAAGAACATTGTCATCTATAGTATCATGGGGTTCTTCACGTTCTTCATGGGGTATCTAGGGTGGATTCTCGCCAGTGATGTTCTCGTCATTGTATCTGGAAAGAAAAACACCAACAATGAAGCTGAGATAGAGACATAAGCAAAAATGCTTACTCTACCTCTTTATATCATTCTTTTTTATTATCTCTTTGAGGTATGAGACGTGATTTGCTTCGATAATCATCTTCACCTTCGGCGAGACGGTAGATTTCTGGACGCAGTCCGAGAGTTCCAGAACGCTGGAGGTACTCATTTCATTCTGTGTCAATATCCGATGCCCGAGATAGTCTTAAAAGAAAAAAGTTACCAGACCTGTTATCAGGAGACGATCCACATGGCAGAGGAGATTCGCGCGACCATTGGAATCGGGGTGTTTGTTGTTGTCGGCCCATACCCGGTCGACCTGCTTCCACTGCAAGAGAAATTCGGAAGACAGACAGCCCTTTCGATAATCAAAAAAGGAATGGATGAGGCGGCAAACCTCTGCAGAGAACAAAAATGTATTGCTCTTGGAGAAATCGGACGACCACATTTTCCTGTCGACCAACAAATCATCCAGGATTCAAACGATTTATTGACCTATGGGATGCAGCAGGCAAAAGATGTTGGAGTACCGGTCGTTTTACACACAGAAAGTACAACCCCTGCACAATGCAAAGAGTTCGTTGAAATGGGAAGAAAAGTCGGTTTAACCCCAGACAAAATAGTCAAACACTTCGCCCCTCCGTTAATAACACATGAGGAAAATTTTGGTCTCATGCCATCGGTCCTAGCAACAAGAAGAAATATCGTTGAGGCATTACAGAAAGGCACACGATTCTTAATGGAGACAGATTACATAGACGATATGCGACGACCCGGTGCTGTGCTTGCCCCAAAATCAGTCCCTAAACTTACAAAAAAACTTATGGAAGAAAACCTCCTATCAGAGCAACAAGCGAATCTGATTCATGTAGAAAACCCACAGAACACCTATCATATTGATTTAAAAGAGTAGATAAGAACCATAACGACCAAGGATGAAATACTGCTAAATAGAGGGAAATTGTTTATCGATATCAATTGGAGGACATCATGTCAATCTTTCGAGGTTTCATCGCAATCGATATCACAGCAACACCGCAGGTACTCACATTTGAAAACGAGATAGCAAAAACAGGTGCTGATGTGAAATTAGTTGAACCAGAAAACATACACATCACACTAAAATTTCTTGGAGATACCGATGAAAAATACATCGATGTCATCGAACAAAAGATAAAAGAATCAGTAAGAGCGGTCAAACCTTTTCCAATCACGCTGCGAGGGACCGGTGTTTTTCCAAATCAAAAGTATGTAAAAATAATCTGGGTCGGCATCATCGATAACGGCCAAATCGAACCTATCGCACGAGCTATTGACACCTCGCTGGCCCCTCTTGGATTCAAAAAAGAAGTGAGAGGGTTTTCTCCGCATTTGACCATAGGTCGCGTGAAAACAGCGAAAAACAAAGAAAAACTCCTCAACATACTAGAACACTACCATGAAGAAGAGTTCACGATCCAGGAAGTAAAATCTATTGTTCTTAAGAAAAGCGAGCTGACCCCGAAAGGACCAATCTACACAACATTAAGAGAAGTATGTTTATGAGGACGGCGGTGAAACCATAGAAACCTGGTTAATGATTTTAGCACTTCTAAATCTCATCTTATTTGTTTGTGGTCTGATTTTCCTTGTCCCAAAAAACACTTGGAAAAAACCCTTTAATAAGTACAAACAGATCTTCGCGTATCATTCCGTCTATCTTTGTCTTATCATTGTTATTGTCATGATCCATCTTCTTGAGGTAAACATCATCGATACCATCACGACGAACATGATCGGTATTAACTTTACGCCAAACATCCAATTCATCGAGGATGGAATTGTGCATTGGTTTTCACAACTTTGGACGCCAGCACCTGTATATTTTTTTGTCTTTGTCTACATCGTTCTTTACCCATTTATGCTCTGGTTCGCACTCTTCTATTTCATCATGGTTGATGAGAAGAAAGCAATGAAGACATTCGCCTATTCACTGGTCGGGATTTACGCTATCGCACTACCATTTTATCTATTTGTCCCAATCACGAACGTCTACAAATACTATGGGACACCCTCAGCGTTAAACATGGCCATCCCAGCCATAGAACAATTCTTCTATAC
>DATMXJ010000071.1:0-3717 GCA_035561675.1 Thermoplasmatota archaeon | reverse complement strand
TTGGTGATACGGACATAATACATATCGTAATTGTCAGAGGGAATCTGCCCGAGACCATACATTTCATTTGCTTTCCAGACTTCCATATAATTTGAGAAATTTTGCTCAAGATTCTCGTACCAAGAAATCAGTTGAGCATAGGTGGTTGGTTCTCGATACCAGTACCCACAAGTCTGATAAAAAGTCTGAGGAATATCCAGTGGTATGGGGGGTGATTTTTCTTCAGTAAAAAGATAATCAGTTTGATTTTCAAGATTTTCTTTGTCATTAAGGAGATTATCCTGATACTTATTATCCTCATTTGTAAGGAGAACTTGATTTCCATTTTGCGTCTGTTTACTCTGCGGTGATGACGTGCCACCAGGAACGAAGCTGCTTATAATAAAAATCAAACCTAGTATTAGAACACCAGCTTTTTTCCTCGACTCTATACTCCAATTCTTTTTTCCAATCATATGTAGCCCTTCTCAAATTTCTCTTTATATTTTCTTTGTTTGTTTCCCCCTTCTAATTGAAGTCTTAAAGGAAATCTCACCCGTTGTCTTTACATAGTACACATTGTTGGTATGCATATAGCCAATATCCTTCACCGGGTAACAAGAAATTGCACATAACGTAATTCTGTATAGGTCGACTCCAATTGTAGATGAACTTCAATATCAATGGTGCCCCAGTTGGGTTAGCGTTAGTCGTCGCTTGCGTCCAGTTATAAAGGATATTTTCATACAGAACGTGGAGATCTTCCTTCGGAAGAAGAGTATCATCGGGTAATCCAATGGTATTCCACAAGGGAAGAAGTTGAGAAATTTCATTTGAAGATTCTGTGGTGCTGACTCCCTGAGCCCAGAGCTCACAATCATGATAGAAGAACATCCAATATCCTTCCCCAGGAACAAGGGTGGTTGTCAAATAGTAATTCTGACTGGTTCTATTCCATCCAGCTAAGGAATTAATCACTAGTCCACCCGCTGTTGCATTCACCCAATCGTACAATCTTCCAGCGTATTTGACAAAAAAGTTTGTTTTCTCCAACGATTGATTGAAAGGTAGAGAAATGAAATTCCAGCCATATGAAGGATTCGAAATGCGAGTTAAAGCACGACAGATAATCTTGAATGGATGCAGACTTAGTGCTGAAGCATTGAATGTATAACTACTCATGTCCAGCATATCGATGGTTTCATTGGTTTCAATATTCTCTAAAGTCACACTTGAATATTCACTCCCATTCAATGCTGAATTATTCCAAGCAATGGTCACATTCGTTGGGGAAGTATAATCAGAGGGGACCCATTGTACCTTCAAATCCCAAACCTTGTAGGTATCCGGACAGTGTTTGTAATCGTACCAGAGCATATGGTACGGCTCGGTTAAATTTGTTGAAAACATGGTATAGAGGAATGGTGGGATAGATGGTGGGTTTTTTGGAACATCATAGCTGTCAAGACCATCTGATGCATTAGTTTTTTCACCAAACATGACATAATCATATGACCTCATCGAGGTGGAGATATGCATCGTCAGATCCCAAGGCTGAGAAACAAGTGTCTCTTCCACACCAATGCTGTAGAAACTCATCGGGCTTTGTTGATTGTTGTATTCCGTCGCTATCCAAGCTGCAGATAATGCACTATCACAGATACGGACCTCATCAATGACCCCGTCAAACGTGAATGCCGGGGGTCCCACATTCAATGCATCAGCAACTCGAGCAGCAATTCGGAAATGAACAAGGTTACTTTGAATCAGAGGCGCAAATGGGGATTTGACCGCGCATTCGACACCATTAATGTAGACACGTATCGCATTGCGATCATAGGTTCCCACAACATAGGACCATGACCCAATCGGGACATGTTGGCTTGTCATCGCCTTCCCCGCGGTCTGATTCGAGTTGATGATAAAATCAATACTCTCGTTTATTTCGATACTCAACTGATACACTCGATTAGGATTTACAGTCCACTCTCCATTTCCTTTCGAACAGATATGGTTCCATTGGGTTTGATCATTTGGTTTAATCCATGCTGAGACGGTGATTGCGTCAGTGATATTCAGACTTGAATCATTACCGCAATCAACATAATCACCACCGGTCGCTCCAAAATTCCCTACAAATTGATCTGCACCGTCGATAATTCCAACGGAATTCTGTGTACTCCCGTAATACAAACCATCGTTCCCGTACATGGTCGAATCATTGTGTATCCCAGTGGTTTCACTAAGATGCTGCACCATGCGGTAATGCGAGCCCCAGGTACCCTGGCTGTTCTCTTGATTTCCGCATATACTATTCCCGTAGTACAGATATATTATAGTGTCCTGGATACTTGAAAGGAAGGTGACATTCACCCAAACGATTAGCTGTCCGGTCGTACAATTAAATAGCTCAATCTCATGGTTCAATCTGCCTTTGTTTGCATTTGTAAACACGAGATCATCACCGTCAGGTTGCGCTTTGACACTCAGCTCAGCATCAGAAACAAAGGATAGTAAGACCGGGAAATTCGTCTGGTTCGTTACTATTTTTGTGTAATTAACCATTATTTCTTTTCGATACTGCCACTGTGAATTCCACCATGAGTCATCAGCCCGCTGTGGTGATGACTCTTTGGTTTTCTGCAATTGCATTAGATCAGAAGTCGTAATTGGTTGAATGCTTCTCTGATCCGCTGAGTCTCGAATATTCGCAAGAGAGACAGTCGTACTCATCATTAAACTTGATATGATAAATACTAAGAGGATTCTCAGACTAATTTTCCTTATCATAACCCTTTCACTCCCTAGTAATTCCTAATTCCTCAAATTAAAGGTGAGGAGGTGGGTGTGAGAGGGTTATCCGTTGATTTGACCGTTTTTTCTGCTTGTATACTGTTATTCGGTCGTACTGGAGCGGATTCAGGATTGATAGTAGCATTAGTCAAAGGTGTAGCGTAGAATCTTCCAAAGATGATACTACCGCCGATAAATCCATGGAACGGATTCTTTGTCACGATGATAAGCCCTGTCTTCTGAAGTGAGATACTGAATGGTGATAACCAGAGGATACGAACCCGTATCGGTTCAAATGTGGTTAAATCACCAGAAGGTTCTGCATTGCGTATCATTCCGAAGATGAATGCTTTTTGAAGGATGTATACCGTACATGGTTCAGACCAATTGCTTTCGGAGTTATTGGTATCTTTTGCTTTGACTTTGATATCGTACGAGCCTTTTTCTTCCCAGGAGTGGTTTGCTTGTGTTGATTGCCCAGAATTAAAGGGACCAAGCCAACTACTTTGCGTCCCATCTCCCCAATCCCACATGTAATACACTTGGTCATTGTTAGGATCAGTGGTGTTCGTGGTGTATGCAGATTCAACATTGATCGTTCCTGAAACCGGTCCAGATGGTCTATTCGGGTTGTTTGGCGGGAGGTTATCTTGTATCGGAGTTACCGTAAATAGCGCAGCGTCATCATCCCACAGAGCTCCTGGATCGGTCGCCCTAAATGTAATCGTCTCAGAACCATACCAATCCTCATTTGGGATAATGATGGTTGCGACACGGTTTACTATGCTTACGGTGAGTTCTACATTCCCTGAATATGTCCAGGTCATCTCAGAATCCAAATTATCGACATCAGACACATAATTATCTAAAGTGATGGTCGCAAAGGTTGAACCCTCCGCGATCGTCTGACTAGGGATATCAGTTACGACCGGAGCATCATTGATA
>DATMXJ010000070.1:0-4726 GCA_035561675.1 Thermoplasmatota archaeon | reverse complement strand
ACTCCCCAAAGAGATCATGGCGATCTGTGACGCTGGTGGCCTGCTTCCATACACGAGACAGAAACTCAAGCTGAAGAAAAAACGATAATCTACTGAGTTGATAAGAGGAAAAAAAAGGAATAAAGACATTCTTCTTTGTTAATCATCATCGTAGATATCTAACGTTTCGAAGAACTCCGGGGTAAAGTAATAACCGCAGGCTGTTTTTTCTATAAGCCCTTTTCGTACACATCGATCAAAAAGATCATCTTCAACGGTTACCACCTCTTCATACATGGTTTTGTTCTTTGATTTTGTTTTTTTTGTATTGGTTTTCTTCTTCGCCATCTCTCATATCCTGCTATTGTTATCTAATAGCATGATATTCGTTGCCAGTGAACCTATTTAAACCTCACCTGCGAAAACGACAAAACGAAAGTATATCCTGGGAAAAAATCAAGGAGTATCGGTAATCACAAGCTCTCGGACTGGGACATCATCACTCCAATAACCCATGAACCGCTGCTCCGGGGTATTCCCAAGACAGTACTGTTGATTTATTCCGTAGAACGCATAATCAGTCAACGCATCAAACAATTTCCAGGTGCTGTAGTAATCCATAGCATCGACCAAAGAGCTTTCCGGGATGCACACAGGCGCGAGATGATCCGCAACTAGCGCAGGTTCCCCATGACGATCGGTCCGCTGAATGATAAAATCCTTCCGATCCAGGGGTATCTGATCAGCAGTGGTAAAAATCGTTTTCCCCGAATAATTTCCAACAATGGTGTCGTTCTCACCGACGATCACTAATAAAAGCGTCGATGCGGGGATATCATGAAAATCCTTCATCATCGTGTCAAGACGGATAAACGGCTGTATAGGCATGACTGCCTTTGGGTTTGGAAGACCTTCATCCGCTGCAAGGGCAGCCATCTCAGCGGTGATACCACCACCCAGTGAATGACCGACGATCGCGAATTTATCAAGATCTGGTGTGACATGATCGCCGTTTTGGAGGATGACAATCGCTTGTTGTACCGCATGAATCGCATTTTGGGTCGCTGAACGAGTCCCGATGATGGGGGTTAGTTGGTATCGGGGGTACACTACGATATTACCGCGTTTCACCAAATGGACGACCCATTCTTTATAGAAAACAGGAAAGAATGCACTCCATCCATGGTTGAAAATAATGAGAGGAGCTGATGATGGGGTAGGATCACTTGGCTCGAAGATCCAAAATTCACGTACCCCAAATCCATATCGAGATTGTTTCACACCATCATGAGAATAATTCGAGCCGCCTGGACCATCCGTTGGTTGTTGTGGTGGTGTCGGAGGTTCGTTCATACCATATTTGGTATTATTATGAGTGAGAGCTTGACAGGATGACCCGATAAACAATGTTCCAAGCAGGACACTAGCTAGGAAGTACACAAGAATGTGTACTGAAAAAATTTTCTTCATTTGAAACCTCTGTTTTCCTATAGGAATAGAAAGAGAGAAAACAGAATATAAATTTATCGTTGGAATATTGTGTTTCAAAAAAGAATGTGTGTGTAAGGTGAAGATGGGGAGGCCGGGAGGAGGTGGTGAGGAGAGATGGGAAAAATAGGGATCGCCCCCCATCATCAAACCTTAAACTTATATTGATTTAGTTAGTATATAAATTTTGTTATAAAATTATCATAAGGAGGGATTCCCTCGATATATCTAGAAAGAATCTTACTCGTTTGAAGGGAAAAGAAAAAGAAGAACGTAAGAGTTCAACAGGAGAAAAACCCTACAATACCCGTTATACTTGTCTTTTGTTCCATCAGTTATCTATTATAACGAGAAAAAGCTCAATTCTTTATCGAATCACAAAGAGAGGATAGTAGAAAAAAACTTGGGATTCTCACTCAAAAGAACCAAGAAGAAAATACTTCCATCCTATTGTTTGATCTCCTGAATCTTTTTCTCATCAGTCACATTTCGATAAAGACCAAGCGTGCCGATGATCTTCCCGCATTGGTCATTCCAAGCGACCTTTGTCACCGAATACCAATGTTCAGAACCATCTTTTTCGACAATCCGCTCGACACAATCAATCATCGATGTCCCAGACTGAATTATCCGAGTATCCTCTTCAGAGATTTTTTGCGCCTCTTCTATGGGGAGAAAATCAAAATCTGTCCTACCAATCATCATCTCAGGCTGGACCATAAACCGTTTTGTCATCGCCTTATTCACCAGCACGAACCGATTCTGACAATCCTTAAAACACACTGCATCAGGGATCGCGTCTAAAAGCGTCTGCAACATCACACGATTCTTCGCATACTCATCCTCTGTATGTTTCCATTCGGTCACATCCCTTAACAGCCCCATCGTCCCGATTATCTCTCCTTCGTCGTTATATCGTGGGTATTTCGAAACGAACAGATAACGCTCCATTTCATCATCAATAGCCATCCGCTCGAACTTATTGACAATCGCTTGCCCAGAACGCATGATTGCGTCCTCATCATCATGGATTCTCTGCGCTTGTTCTTTTGATAGGAAGTCAAAATCGGTTTTCCCGTTCAATTCCTCTGGTACGACATTGCCATAAGCAGCATTTGTTTTATTGACCAAAATGAACCGATGTTGATCATCCTTAAAGAAGATACAGTCAGAAAGATTCTCCAACAAGGCTTTGAATAATTCATGCTCCTGGCGTTGTCTCTGTTCCGATTCTTTCCGGGCTGTGGTATCGCGGACAATTAACACAAAATTATCAACCTCGTTATCCTTCTTGACTAAGAAAAACGAGCTGATCTCAACTTCCAAGACTCGCCCCTGGCGATTCTTTATCTCTGTCGTATAACTCGCTGCGACTTTCTCTGAGAGAAGCTGTTCAAATTGCTGAATCACCACAGGAAGAGATCGTGCTGTGAGTAGACCCATGTTAAACAGGTTCTTATTCAGAACCGAGGATTTCATGATATCAAGAATCTCACACATGCGGGTGTTGATATCAAGGATGTCACCATGTACATCAAGAACAAAGATCCCATCAGTCGTATATTCAAATAGCCCATGATACTTCTTTTCGCTTTCCTTCAAACGTTTCTCTTGATTCTTCCGTTCTGTGATATCCCAGAGTAAAACGAACATTACCAAGGAGCTATCCATTCGGAAAATCGAGATATTGACATCCACCGGAAAATGACTGCCGTTTTTACAGACAGTCTCTGATTCAAACGTAAGACACCCGCGGGCAGCCAGCTCATCTCGACATTGTTTCCAATCAACGTCTTTGGAGAGGACATCCTGCAATGTCAAACGGAGCAGTTCACTCCAATCATAACCAAATAACTCATAGGATTTATGGTTCGCCTCTTGGATTTGTCCTTCAAAACTGGTGAGAAATGCGGCAGCGTTAATTCGTTCAAACAACGTATGATATCGATCATCTGCGGAGGTGACTGTTGGTTTCTCTTCTACGATATTTTCTTTTATCATCAGCATTCCCATCACTAGATATGCATCTTATTTTTTATTTCGTTTCGTTCAACAAACAAATCTATTGTTTGTATTTAAATTTGTGTTCTATTTGACAACAATCCGATGAACATTTTGTTGTGGTGTTACTTCAAAATCTACAGAAAAAAATTGCTTAATGAGCCACATATTTGTTTGGGTATGGGTACTGATTTCTCGTATAAGACAGGTAGATCCTTTCGGTGCTAGAACAAGGTAGGGAAGTATCTGATCGATTGCATAACAATCAAGAGTCGCTCCACTACTGATTTCCTGGATCAGGTGATTTGCTGCGGTTTCTCCGACTTTTTCAGCGGATAGTGTTTTTTCACCAAGTATTGTTGACCCAAGAATTGTCTGCTCTGATGTGGACCAGAGCGTTATTCCCGTGCCAGCTGATGACGAAGGCATAGATTCGATCTGGATGGTGGAACGAAGATTCTGTCTCATCGCTGTCTTTATCGCAGCATGTTTCATGCGTGTGCTGATATGATCTGGTAGGTTTGCGCGATGGATAATACCAGATATTTCAGAAAAACTCTGGGGATCTTCTGCTATAAATGGAATGAGTTTTGTAATAGGGTGGATTGTCAGCGTCGCTTCACCACCACCGGTCGGATAGTACCCACGTCTGAGTAATTTTGTCTCAGTCTGAATCCCGATTTTCGATATCAAAGGAAGGAACACATGAGAAAAATAATCCCACGATGGTGCCCATCGGACATCAGTTCCACCCCGCAGGATGATGGTAAGAGGTGC
Source organism: Thermoplasmatota archaeon (assembly GCA_035561675.1). Lineage (GTDB taxonomy): Archaea > Thermoplasmatota > E2 > DHVEG-1 > DHVEG-1 > SM1-50. The sequence goes on along the minus strand of DATMXJ010000070.1, from coordinate 481 downwards.
TGATGCGTGAAACACACTCAACAAACATGCCTGGAACACGAGTGTCATGCTCCCCGCGGTCCCGATATCGAAGGTATAGGTCCCAGGTTTGATGTCATGAGGGGTGAACCTCAGGTTTGTAGAATGAACAGATAGGCCTTCCATCTCCGCATCGCAGATGGTTTTTATACATGAGAGTGCGGTGTAATGTTGCGGGCGTAAGCCGGGAATCGGACGTCCTGATCGAATATTGGTAATTTCGATAGGCTGCTTTGTAAGGACCGATAATGCGATGGCGGTGCGGATGATCTGGCCGCCACCTTCACCATAGGATCCATCAATTGTGAGCACGTTTTTCAACTCTTCTTCTGAGACAATAGCTCTAAGAGAAGTTCGAGTGTTGCGGTACAAGTACTTTCTTTATTGGCCAAGCGGTCTCCTGAGAAGAGATATCGTTTGACTGTAACGTGGTCCTTGGTTGCTATTGCGATGTACACTAACC
>DATMXJ010000069.1:0-2787 GCA_035561675.1 Thermoplasmatota archaeon | reverse complement strand
GTTCCAGATCGGACGAATCCACCATCGCTTCCTTCGAAGTTCTCTGCGGTGCCATTGAATTTCTCAATGACTACAGTGACTTCGCCGCTTTCGTCGTTTTGCCCGTTGTTTGCAAGAGCGACCTTAACCGGTTGGATTTGTGCTAGTCCATCAGTTGGTTCAATGATCTGAGTTACTGCGACATCATCGAAGAACGGGTAGTGGAGAGTCAATGCTTTACCAAGGAGATCGTTTGCAGCATTGCCATCGGTACCAAGTTGAGCTTCCGCTAACATGAGGTATTCGATATCGGCGTTTTCTGCAGTCCCTAGATCAGATGGTGTCCAATCAGGTGTAAAGATGACATCCATGACCTCTCCGGATGTAAGATCAACATAGACGGTCTGATCGTACTCCGTGAAATCTGTTTGTAGGATCGTGACATCATCAAGGTACCAGTAGTATAAGCCGGCAGATGTTCCGCTGAATTCAAACCGTATTTGGGTTGCGGTTCCGACGTCACCAGAGATATCAATGGTGTATTTCGCTTGAGGAACATTTGCATTAATAGGGTTGCTCCAGGGAGTAATATCCGTCCAGGTATCTCCGGCATCGCTCCGTGATAATACCTTACAGTACGTGCCACCATATTGGTTTTGTATATAGTTGCGGAAATCGAGCTTCAGCGTTGTGACACCGGTTGTGTCAAATGCAGGAGAATCCAGATATGCGTAGTTTCCCACTATATTGGCATAGTAGAGTCGTGCCTCTGGTGATGTTCCACCGGCATTAGTCGTGAAACTCTGCATCCATTCACCAACTCCCTCTTGAGTCCAATCTGTTGGTAAGAAGGTACCAGTAAAGTGCTGTGCCATGTAGGGTTTACTTATTACGAGGTTAATTGGGACACTGGTTTCATCATTCTGTCCAACGTTCGTAACAGTCACCGTTGGATGGAAGACTTCAGCAGTACCATCCACTGGTTCAACAATCCCATTGACTGCAATATCATGGAAGTATCCGAAGTGAAGGGTGATCATGTTTGTTTTATAATCGTTGTCAGTATTGTTATCGCCAACAAGCATGGTTTGCGCTTCCACTTTGTAATCAACATTAACGTTTTCTGATACACCTAAATCGTCAGGTAACCAGTTGGGGAACAACACATTCTGTTGTACGCCAGAGTTGATATCAATCAAGACTGTCTCGTTGTATTCCTCAACCGGGTTTACTAACTGGATTAAACAATCATCTATGTACCAATAGTTAATGTTATAGCTGTATCCTTCAAAGGTCCAACTAATGTAAAACGTTGATGATCCGACACCGTCGGTTAAGGGGATGGTTTCAATGTGTGCGGGGATACTACCGGTTGGTGAAATAGACCAAGCAGTGTTCCACGTTACCGCATCAGTTGATGTTTCAACCTTTAACGTATAGGGTGTGGTGTAGTGGTTTACCATGGATCTAAATGTCAATGATAAGGCAGAGTAACCAGTCGTGTCAATAGCACCAGTATACAAACGGAATGTTCCCGTTTCTGATGGAGAATAATAAAACGTTGCTTCAGGGGCTGTGCCTCCAGCATTAGCCGTACTACTTTGCTGCCATTTCGTGTTGGTTCTCGTCCACCCTGCTGGTGGGAACGTCCCATCAAAGTGTTGCTCCAGTAAAGTTGTGTAATCATATCTTGTGATTTTAAGGTTCACCGGTACAGCCGTTTCATCATTTAACCCGAAGTTCTTCACTTTCACTTCAGGGGTAAACGCTGATCCGACTCCACTTGTTGGTTTTACGATCTCTTGTACTCCAACATCATGCTCATACTGGGTGGTGATATCAATAACTGCATCAATCATCCAGTTGTAGTCAAGAGTGGGGGCTGCGATTTGCAATTCTGTCCATGGACCAGGTGGGAGAAAAACCATGTCTCCTTTTCCATCGATGGCAGGACCATTGTCACACCCAAGTGGAAATTCACCAGCAGCATGAGTAACCTCTACGGACACCCACATATCTGCTGTGATCGGAAGATCAACAGAGGATGTAAGATCGATACGCTTCATTCCATCTCCAGTGACCGAAAACGGTACTGTTTGAAGCAATGTACCAGGTTCCGTTGGTGTACCGCTAGCATAGATCTTAATATTACCTGCGTGTGTCATTGCACCGTAATGGTACCAGCTCACTGCGATGAGACCATATCCAGTATAACCAGATTGTTCTGTTGGGGTTATCCGAATTGCTCCTTCGAAGGTACCACCAGAGGTCAGACCAACACCAGTGTAGTAGGTTCCATCATTGAATCTAATCACTTGCTCCAATGGATTCAGTGGAGTTGGTTGACTAATCTTTTGCAACCGTTCATTTTTTTCAGAGGGGGTGCCTTGCAACCCTATAGATGCTTTGAACGGGCTTTGCAATTTAGCGTTTGTATTTATATTCTGATCTATATTTTTTGTATTTATTGTCGCTGAGCTATTTTGAGCGATTCCTGCGCCTGCTGCACTACCTAAAAACAGGGCGGCAATTAAAATCGCTGTAAATAGCGACATGGACTTCACTAGCTTAGTTTTCCATACGCTATGTTTTGCTTTCATAAAATTTTACCTCGCCTTACTCTCTTAAATGCAGATGCCATTAATAAATGTTTCGCACCATATATATATATTATTAGTTAGAATTAAATATAAAGAATTGCAATATCACTTCTAAAGAAATAAATCAATAAGGAGATTTCCCAGGATTTTACATTACCATTATATAATACACTTATTAGAAATCATTTCTAAATAAAGGAAGAAACAA
>DATMXJ010000068.1:0-4838 GCA_035561675.1 Thermoplasmatota archaeon | reverse complement strand
GATGAGAGTCGATCGATTCCTGAAAGAGCAACTGCGAGGTTCCGCTCGGTTGCATCACTGATGCGAACACGCCTCTGCCATTTTCGTAGTCGGTATAGTTGTGCCCGATTTTTTGTTGGAATAGCTTTCCCGTACGCATCTCTGTTCGTCCACCCGATGGTCGTACTAAGTCCTTTATCATGCATGGTGTAGGTCATTGGAGACCCGGTCCGAGATCGCTTCTCCCGTTGTTCATTATCAAACGCACGCCATTCCGGACCATGATCAATGATATCTTGATCAACGACTAGTCCACAACCTGAACATACTAATTCTGCTCGAGAATAATCCTTGCTCAGATGTCCGCTGCCGCATTCGGGACAACTGAGAATTTCTTCAATTTGTTGTTTATTTTTTTTTGTCATATGAATTCAGCCTCCACCACATAGTTCTTTGTTGATTAGTGCTTTTAAAGGGTTCATATCATAGATTTTTATTTTGATATCTTCGGTATGATGGCATGTCAAAAAGAACAAAAATAAAATCTCAAACGTTTTGGGTCAACAAAAATGTGAAACTTTTATCTCCATTCCTTTTATATATAGATATACTCCTCTTACCTTTATATTGTTTTGCCCAATAATGATAAGCGGAGGTCATAAATCTTCTTTTACGGGAGGAAAACATGAGGTGTTAGACAGAGAGATGGTTCAAGAACTTAGTGGAAAACTGATACATAATTTTTTGTCTTAATATTTAAATAAAAAAGGATATATACTTAATTATAACAAATGTATAGTACTACTAGTATAACAGATTTGAGTCTATGAGAAAGAAAATAGTAAGTGTCTTCATTTGTACAGCTTTAATTTTTGGTTCTTTTATAACAATAATGACACCAAATATTAATTCCCAGAGAATAATAAGGGAAATAAAAATGAATGGTAGACCACTATTGGTCTCTTTGGATGAACCTAAAACTGATAGAAAAGGTGCTATTGCTGTACAAAAAACTCACTTGAGTTTTGCCGCATTTACAGATACGCATATTGGTGCCAGGTATCAAGACCCTTTTTTTGACACAGCAGATCATCTGGATCAACTCGGTGAGGACTTGGTTGATGCTACCAATCAGCTTGATTTTGTTGTGCATCTGGGAGATATTGTGAATCATAATACAGCGCAAGTCAACGGGGAAGGACTCCCCTGGTTCGTCAATCAGTATACGAATAATCTGAAAGCATACTTGATTTCTCATCTGAACCTCCCGTTCTATTACGTGGTGGGTAACCATGATGTGACTGATTATCAGATGAACAGAGGGGATCCACATAATCTTACGGAATCATTGGTTGACGAACTCAGTATTAGTACACCAGTCTATGCGATGATGTACGAGGGCATCCTCTTTCTGGTTGTTCCAGAGTTAGGATACGTCACTTGGACGCATCCTGTTGAGTATGAATGGATTGATTATATGACGAGTCAGTATCCTACGACAACGACCGTTATCCTCTGCCATCAGGCTATCGAAGACACCACAGAGGAGGAAAGCCATGCGCCGTATCGTGGGAAGCAGGATATGGACTGGTGGGCGACCCTGTTTCAGAACAACCCGCAGATTAAAATGTGGATCCATGGTCACAATCATTATCTTGACTGGTATGCAAGCAATCAGAGCACAGGACTGACAAATGCTGTCAGAAAATTTGGCCATGATATGGTGTTTTCATCTCCCTATCCTCAAATGGATTGGTACTATCATCATGAGTTAGATAGAGTGGTGATCTACAATATTTCTTCCACAGGCATTACCACGGCCAGCTGGGAGAACAACGGGGCAGGAGGTCATTGGGTGTCAGAATATCTCCATGCATGGACAATCCCTACGACATTTAATACTACTAGTGAGAATTGGTATTCTTTTCCGGTGTTCCTCCAGGATCATGAAACACAACTGCTGGATATGAAAATGCTTTCACCAGATATTACGCTCCAACTCATTGGTACTCAACCAATGGAGCTGTTCTTCGATGCGCGTATGGAATCACCCAATGGTTCTGCAAAGGAAAATATCCTAGGATTTGGGAACGATCAATCAGGGAATGTACAGTGGACCCATCCAGGGATGCGGGTTTATGGATCAACAACACTTACGTTTCCAGAAAAATACCCTGATAATGCTTCTGTCCAGGAAGATGGGCGGAGTGGCCAGCCGTACCAATCGTTTCCTATGGGGACGATCTCTGCTGCAGTGCCTGGCCAAACCTACAATTTCACTATAACCGCTCGATGCGCTTCTGGGATGGGACGATTGGTACTGAACGTCAGCTGTTGCGACTGGATTACAAGGTCACAGTATAGCGTACTTCCCGGGAGTGAATCCCAAGTAGTATCTCATACATTTGGATCGTGTTACGAAACAATTCATGGAGTATACACGGTTCCAGACAATAAGAACGCATGGTTTTTACAAGGATCCGTGGAGTTTCTCGATTCTGCGGATTATGATGTCTCGTTGTTCAGTATAAAACGGGAACAAACAAGTGATACGACCGATAATTTCCATTTGTACCTGAGTAGCCATTGGTACAATATGACCGGATCTCTTGGTGAAAATGAACACATAAATTTTTCTGTTACTCCACAAGGACTCTGCGATCATGATGGTGTGATGAATTTTACAGCGTTCATTGAGGGAAATCGGTATGGAATGGTGAACCTCGTGTACCGAGAACCTCTTCTGATGGGGATGAACGCCCGTTTCCGTGTAAACAGCGAGAAAGACAATGTGTTTAACCTGAGTCTTACACAGACCATCTCACGAAATTCAGCAGAAAAAATGATGATATGGGATTCAGCGCTGTTCCAGAAATTCCCTCATGGTACCGAGTTATTTGTTCGGTTGTTGATGAATGGTGCTGTTGGTCGCGTCCTTTATTTGATACTGGATAAATTGAATCCAGGGATTTCTACGATGTTTAAGATGTTCCCGTTCAGCACAGATCCTATGTATGAACAAGTGATCCTAACCGCTGACGATGATTCAGAGGTACGACATCAGAGTACGAATGGAAATATCTGGTTCTCCTCCAATTGCCCGGGTTCTCAGGAACGTTCCTTGAAAGTTTGGTTACCAAGTAGGTAAACAATTGTCTTTATTTTTAGAAGGTTTCATAATTAAAATATCGATGCTGAGGTGCGGGGTGTATGACCGGAGGATGTTAGTCTGGGTGTTGTAAGATGTAGAAGGTATACCATTCCTCTAGCCAAGTAACAGCGGTTCCGTTGATCTCATAATCCTTCACATGGACAGGAATATTGACAAGGCTTCCCGTAGGATATTCGCTTCTTTTATCTCCGACAATACAGAGTGGAAAACCTAGTAGTGAAGTAGAATTACCAAAAGAAACGAACGTATATTTTTGTGATTCAGACATCTCAAAATATGAGACATTAAACACCGTATCCTCGATATATAATACCTCACCGCCTTGATAGGATTGAAGCGTAATAAGATCTGTTGGTGGTAAGGGTTTTACATCGCCCATTAATTTTGCGTAGGTCATTGTCTTTTTACTTTCGTTTACACATCCACTCAACGCAATCCCGATGAGCAGAATAATTAATCCAAAAACTACTAGTTGTTTTTTCATACCTGCTTTCTCCTCAAACCTATAATTCTAGTAACAGTTATTACCTTATAATTATTTTCTGGTGCTGAATGTAGGCCATACCCGTTATCCGTGACATAGCCACAAAGGTCGTTTTTAAGTCAAATTCCAAAGAAACGTCTTTGATGGTGAACGAAAGAAACGGAAGTGGATAAAACCCCTCTTCCTTTTTTCCTTTCTATCAGTCACTTATGAGCGTGGAGGCATGGAGGTGATTGAAAAGACAAATAACTTAACAAAACATTACTGAAAAAGACAAAAATGCGAGACAAACGATTTATCGCAGAACATCGGGGTGGGCCTCTAAAAAAGGAACAGCACCATCAATTAATCATATGGGCTTGCGACTGTTCAGAGCATGTATTGTATCTCTTCGGTGAAAAAATAGATGAGCGATTAAAAAATGCACTCAAGGTGGCTGTCGAGTGGAAACAAGGAAATGCTTCAGTTGGTGACGCAAGAAAAGCATCAGTATGTGCACATGCGGTAGCACGTGAATCTTCAAACCTGATAGCAATTGCAGTGGCTCGTTCTGTTGGACACGCTGTTGCGACTGCTCATATGGCTGACCATTCATTAGGAGCAGCGTGGTATGCTTTGAAAGCTGTGAAAAACGCAAGTAAATCAGTAGATGCTGAAAGGAAATGGCAAGATAAACAATTGCCATCAGAAATTAAAGAGCTTGTCCTCACTGCAAGGAAAAGTAGAAAGATCTAAAAAGATAATAAAACTGATGAGCAAAAAGGAATGGAAGCCTGATCTAATCTTAAGAGAGATGGACGACTGGAAATGTGCTGGGTGTAGGCCGTAAGCTTCTTTGCAACAGGAGAATAATACGATTTTTTAATGAAATATAAGACAGAAGAAATATGCATTTCGAAAGTTATATATACCATGGTATACATAGGTATACTAAGGTGTATTATGACTTCTACAACTATCAAAATCCAAAATGATACTAAGTCACAAATAGATCAATACCGCGAATATAAAAACGAAAGCTATGATGAGGTAATTAAAAAGCTGATATTTATTGTAAAAAACTTAAACCAAGAACCAGAACTAAGTAAAGAAACTATAATAGCAATAGAATCAGCAAGAGAACGAATAAAAAAAGGACATTTCGTAAGTGAAGAAGTGGCAAAACACCGTCTGGGACTTTAGTGAATGTACACTGTCATTTAT
>DATMXJ010000067.1:0-6802 GCA_035561675.1 Thermoplasmatota archaeon | reverse complement strand
GAGAAAACCAATGTCCCCTGTTACTTATACGAGGAAGCAGCGAAACGAGAAGGCCGACGAAACCTTGCTGACGTACGACGAGGGGAATATGAAGGACTCAAAGCAGAGATAGGGAAAAACCCTGAGAAAGTACCGGACTATGGGCCAAATAAGATTCATCCAACCGCTGGAGCGACCGCTGTGGGGGCACGCTTTTTCCTCATCGCATTCAATGTCAACCTAGGTACAAGCAACATAAAGATCGCAGATGAGATAGCAAAAGTAGTACGTCATAGCAGTGGTGGATACCGATACGTGAAAGCGAAAGGATTTGAGATTAAAGAAAAAGGCATCGTTCAGGTCTCAATGAATCTGACGAACTACCAAAAAACATCGATCTATCGGGTGTTTGAGACCATAAAAAACGAAGCAGAGCGGTTCGGAGTCCCAGTCATCGGTAGCGAGATCGTCGGTCTACTCCCATTAGAAGCATTGGTCGATAGTACAAATCATTACCTCCGTCTTGAGAAATTCACCGTAGACCAGGTGCTAGAAAAACGACTGTTAGAGATACAGAAGGAATCCTCATGACAAAACTCGTCAAACAGAATATAAAAATGTTCCTTGATGAGGTTGCTTCAAACAGCCCAGCGCCAGGAGGCGGGAGTGTTGCTGCATTATCAGGAGCGCTCGGGGCTGCGTTATCGTCAATGGTGTGTAATCTTACGAGAGGAAAACAAGGCTATGAAACAGTACAGGATGAGATACGGGAGATACTTGGGAAAAGTGAAGAGCTCAGAAAAGACCTCACGGATCTCATTGATAAGGACACCGATGCGTTCAATGAAGTCATGAAAGCGTTAAAAATGTCTAAAGAGACAGAGGACCAAAAGGAGTTGAGAAGGAACGCTCTGCAGACCGCTTTTAAACAAGCAGCTGAAATACCTTTGGAGACCGCACGAAAATGTGTCCAGATTCTTGATGTCGCACATATCGTTGCAGTAAAGGGAAACAAAAATTCGATCACGGATGCTGCGGTGTCAGCCTTGATGGCACAGACCGGAGTACAAGCTGCGATGTTGAATGTTCGTGTTAATCTGAGTTCGATAAAAGACACCGAATATGTCCAACAGGTTACAACTGAATTACATGAACTCCTGCAAAACGCGATGCAAAAATCAGCAGAAATCCTTGGTATCGTCGAAAAAAACCTGTAAGACAGCTAGGATGAGTTGCAATGGCGACCTCACCAAAGAATCTCTATGAGATTTTATCAGATACTTTTGGGCATCAGGACTGGTGGCCGGTCGACAGGAAGTACCATCAGAGACAACACAGCGATCCTCGTTTTGAAATCATCATCGGAGCGATCCTTACTCAGAATACAGCCTGGACGAATGTTGAAAAAGCTCTTAAGAACCTCAAGGAACAAAGCATCTTCACAATCCCTGCTATGATTCATGTGGAGGAAAAAAACCTCAAAACCATGATACAGCCCTCCGGGTTCTTCAACCAAAAGGCACAGCGACTTAAATTCTTCGCAGCATATCTTGAAAAAAAATATGACGGGGATCTCCAAAGGTTTTTCTCGCGAGATACACCTGAGATCAGACATGAATTATTATCCCTTCCAGGGATCGGTCCTGAAACAGCGGATTCGATTCTTCTGTACGCTGGAAATCATCCTGTTTTTGTGATCGATGCATACACCAAACGAATCTGCCTGCGAGTCCCGCTCTCTGTATTGAGTGATTCCTATAGAGATATCCAACAATTTTTTGAAAACGGGCTTTCATCAAAAATACCGGAAACAGAACGAATACTCGCCTTCAAAGAATTTCATGCGCTCCTCGTAGAATTAGCAAAACAGTACTGCTGGAAGAAAAAACCAAACTGCAGCACCTGTCCCCTAAACCACTTATGTGAGAAGCTCCTCTAGTTTACTGCGTAAGACCTCAGCAGGGATGTCTGGCAGCGAGATAAGCTGCGAGTTCCCCACCTGGCCCTTCCCAGAAGGTTTCACCCTGATGAATCCTGCGAGTTCGATTTCTTTGAGATAGCTCCAAAACATCGTATGCGCCCGTGCGTCCTCAGAATACTCCTCGCAGGTGATCTCATAGGTTTTCTCCACTTCCCCGGTGTTTGCATACGCGGTCTCCTCCTTTTGTAATCGTTTGGCTATTGAGAGCAACGTAAGTAATTGATGCTTCCCTAGATTCTTTAGTTTTGTTTCAGTAACAACCGAGTATGTTTCTGCTTTTGCGACACGGACATGCTCAGGGACCACCTGTTTTACGTGTTTCTCATCAGCATACATGCCTGCTTTCCAGAGGAGCTCTATGGAAAATCGCGCGTCTCCATATTCACTGGCGATATCAGCGATAAGGTCAACGCTCTCAGCACGGACCGTATTTGCATGGAATGCAAGTCGCACTCGCTGTTGTATGATATCATACAACTCATCACGGGTATATCTTTCCAGGATGATGGTGTTGCTGCGTTTAAACGTACTGAGTGCTGCTGTGTCCAGCTCAGTGAAAACATCCTTTTGTGAAATCATAATAACAGAGACGGAAGCTCCTGTTTTTGTGGTCTCATCGTTAAACCTAGTGAGATCGTAAATCAGATTCGATTTTCCTTTTTTTACCAACGCATCAACCTCATCAAGCACAAGAATGAGATGTGATTCTTTCCGCTGGAGGTTCGTACGAAGAACTTGCAACATTTCCTGCACCGAGAAACCCCGGTCAGGGAACCGTGCATCAAAATGATTCAAGATACCAAGGAGGACCATCGCATCAGTGGATCGTTTTCGACAATTGATATGAACATATTCGAGTATCTTTCCTTGTTTTCGTGCGATCTGAACAAGGGACTGACAGAAATATTTCGTCATCGCTGTTTTACCAGTTCCGACAGACCCTCGGATGAGCACATTTTGTGCGATATCGACAAAAACGGGTTTGAACATCTGGGCAAGTTTTTTCAGTTGTTCGGTTCTATGGGGTAGCTCGCTTGGGACGTAATCAAAATCAAGCGCATGCAAATCCTTAATGACAGACGACGAGAATAACTCATCTTCGATAATACTACCCATAGCACAGGGTAATGCCTGTTGTTAATAAAACTTTATCTCCTTATATGGATAAAGATTATACACCAGTAGGATATTGTGATTTCGTACCATGGGAGCTGAAAATTCAGGACAAAAATCAATGGAATTCCTCAAGAACACGTTCCAGACCTATTACGCATCTAATAAAATAGAGCTCCCAGATCGTTTTGGACGCAGGGAATTTGCTTTCCTCCTGTTTGGTGGGAAAGGGATGATCCGACACCTGGGTTTTGAGAAACGAGAGATGATTTGGAATTTCCTTACCGACCGAGCTCCTCAGCATGCGTATTATTCATCGGCGTATTATCAGCACCCGGACGCAGCGAAAATGCCTGATAAAATATGGATGGGTGCTGAACTGATCTTCGATTTGGACTCCGATCATCTACCAAACGCGGAAAAAATGGGGTATGTCGAATCACTTGTCGAAGTCAAAAAAGAATTTATTAAATTGATACATGAGTTTTTACTAGGGGATTTCGGGTTCAAAGAAAAACATATGGAACTTTATTTCAGTGGAGGGAGAGGATATCATTGTCATGTGAAGGACCCTTCGATCCTCGATTTGGATAGTAACGAACGACGAGAGATTGTTGATTATATTACGGGGCGTGACCTGCAGGATTCCCTTATCTTCCATGAGCAGGCAACAAGTAGAAAAAACTATGGGGCCTACTCGTTTGCTGGTGGAAAAAGCCTCAAGATGCCCACGCCAGATCAAGATGGGTGGAAAGGCAGGATCAGCCGAGGGATTATCGATTTGGTCAATGAAATCAAAATAAGTGAGAATCCTGAGAAAAAATTAGAGGAATATGGAGTCAGTCCGCATGATGCGGAAAGACTTGTTCAGGAGCTTTCCGAGGAGCGGATGAGACGAATAAAAGATGGGCTGCTTGATCAGTCGAAGACCATCCGGAAGTTTTTTTTAAATAATGCGTTACGAAAAACAGCGGTATCTCTCAGCGCAGGAGAGACCGACGAGCCGGTCACCTGTGATGTGAAACGACTCATTCGTTTACCGTCATCACTGCATGGGAAGACCGGGTTTAAGGTAGTAAAAATCGGAGTGGATGATTTAAAAGACTTTGATCCTCTCCAGGATGCGGTCGCATTACCTGATGATCCTGTGAAGATTATGGTACAAAAAGAGACGACCATCGATATGAAGGATCAGAGTTATCATTTAGAAGAAGGAGCACAAGAGGTTCCAACATATCTGGGGGTCTTTCTCATAGGACGAAAAGCAGCAATCCTCCTGTAGATCTTTTATTTTTTACAGGTCAACACGCCTTAATTAATACAAAAAAAGATGTGCTTTAAACGAATCGGATGCTCTCCAGGTTGAAGGGAGCTGCGGTGTTCATGTTCAGTCTTTTATGGATGGTCGAGGACAGATCCACACATTTTGATTCTTCACCATGCCCAAACACGACCCGTTCAGGTCGTGGTGACATGTTGTTAATGAATCCTACGAGCTGTCTACGGTCGCTATGTCCGGAGAACCCATCACAGGTCTCCACGTTCATCTCGACAGGAAGACTGACGATGTTACCCCCGACGTTCATTGGGATTTCCTTTGCACCACGTTGAATCCGCCGGCCGATGGTGCCCTCCGCTTGATACCCGACGAATACCAGCGTGTTTTTGGCTTCGCCGCACCAGTGTTTAAAGTACTCCATGACCGGACCACCGTTCATCATACCACTGGTCGCAAGCACCACGCAGGGGTCTTTCTCCCCAAGTATCTTTTCCCGCATATCACCGCTATCGACGCGTTTGAAAATCTCAGAAAGCAAGGGGTTGTCCCCCTGTTGGAATATCTGTGTTCGAAGCTTGTTGTTCAAATACTCAGGGTATGCGGTATGGATAGCAGTCGCCTCCCAAATCATCCCATCAAGATACACGGGGACATCCGGGATTTCTTTCATTTTGACCAGGCTTTCCAGGACAATCATGACTTCCTGGCTTCGCCCGACAGCAAACACAGGGACAAGGACTTTCCCTTTTTTCTTCATCGACGTGCGTATGATATCTTTCAGCCGATCTGTCGCCTCTTTCCTGCTTGGCTGGAAGTCGTCATGTCCCCCGTAGGTTGATTCGATGACAAGGGCTTCTGCGCGAGGGAAATGGTTGATTGCTGGGTTGAACAACCAGGTGCGTTCAAACTTAATATCGCCGGAGAACGCAATGTTGTATAACCCATCGCCGATATGGAAATGACAGATAGAGGACCCTAGGATATGACCCGCGTTATGGAACGTGAGTCGGATATCTGGGGTGATATCGGTCGTGTCCCCATACCCCATGACGATGCAATGTTTAATCACATTGCGAATATTCTCAGAGGAGTACGGAACCTTTTTTGCATCTGCTGCTGCAACCTTGATATAATCCATCTGAAGCAGGGTCATCAGGTCCCTAGTTGGTGGAGTGCAATAGATAGGACCTTCGTATCCATATTTGTATAAGATTGGGACAAGCCCACAATGGTCAAGATGGGCATGGGTAATGACCACAGCATCAATTTTCTCTAAAGGGAGTACCTCAGGCATATGAATATAAGGCGAGCCGTTGTTCTCCGATGAAACATCGATTCCACAGTCGATCAATACTTTGCTATCCTGGGTGTGTAACATCGAACAGGACCGACCGACCTCACGGAATCCACCAAGGGAGATCATACGGATGAACTTTTCCCCTGTTGAGGATCCACGATGGATCTTACGACCGATCTTCCGAAGAATATCCTTTCGTTCATCGCTCATCGAACGGAGGTACCCGCGTATCTCCTGCACGGTTTTTGATTGAATCGGTGGCGCTCGTACGATACTGGGCGCCCAGTTGATCTTTTTTCGTATTTCGTTTAATAGTTGACCTTCTCGGCCGATCGCAGCACCGGGTTTTAACGCCTCAATGGTGACCTCGCCGACATCAGGTTGAAAATAGATATTTGTTATCTCAGCTTCTTTTGGGATAATCTGTCGTATTTTCTTCTCTGCGATATCAATATCAGTAAGAACAGAAGGATCAGGACGCACCACGATACGTTTCTGTAGACTTTTTGCCATGTTCTTTACTAAATCTTTATTATTGGCAAATTTGTCTGGTGTCTTTGTGTAAATAACCAGGAGTGCGCCTTCGAATTCGACTTCGGAGATGTCAACACTTGCTGGTATGGAGCTTCGTATCTTGCCTCGTATATCTGCTAAAACATCATCAACGGTCATAATCTACCTTTTTTAAAGCTTGTAAAACGAACTTTGAACACTCCGTTTATATGACGATTATCCTTTGAGAATACGGATTTTTACTTCCCCATCTTCTGCAATCGTTTCTTAATTTCATCTTCAGAGATCATTTTAAATTCTTTCTCAGTGATCACTGCCACATCTGCTCCATTTCCTGAGGCAGAATCTCGGCCCATCGCAGCAGTAATCGCCCTGAGAGCAAGATCAATACCGTCACTTATGGTCATATCATCCTTAAACGAGTCCTCTAAAACACCGAATGCATAGGGTGAACCAGATCCACCTGCGGTGTATTTATCTGGTATAGAACCACCAGCTGCATCCAATGAATAGACATGTCCTCCTGAAGAATCCCATCCACCGAGGATCAACTGGACATAGTAGGGATAGAACTTCCGGGAGTTCAGAATATTAGACATGAGTGTCGCAGCACTTTGCACTGACATTTCTACGTCTCTTT
>DATMXJ010000066.1:0-5039 GCA_035561675.1 Thermoplasmatota archaeon | reverse complement strand
GTCGTGTCCGGTACCATGACCGTATCGCACGAATCGAGGTGTCCCCGGATGATTTTCAAACAATCCTTACACATGAACAAAAGATCATAAAACGTTTTAAAACACTCGGTTTTACCTACATTACGCTGGACCTTGAAGGATACCGGACTGGGAGTTTAAACGAGGTGCTTGACACATGAAAAAACTGTTGCAAGACTACAAGGCAGGGAAAGTAAGTCTGTCAGCTGTCCTGCAGAAAATCAAAACCTTGCCGTATGAGGATTTGGAGTTCGCCAAACTCGATACCCATCGGGAGGTCCGCAAAGGATTTCCTGAGACGATCTTCTGCCAGGGGAAAACCATTCCTCAGATTTCCCAGATCCTCCAAAAACTCCCAAAGGACCAAAACATCCTGCTGACAAAAGCAAACAAAAACGTTTACACCTCAGTAAAGAAATTGTATCCTTTAGCCCTCTATAATGAATCAGCAAAAACGATTGTCATCCAGCGCTTCAAACCCAAAAAAAAGAAAGGAACTATCCTTATTCTCACGGCAGGAACCAGTGATATCCCTGTCGCAGAGGAAGCAGTGACGACCGCGGAGCTTATGGGAAACAAGGTGGAGAAAGTCTACGATGTTGGTGTCGCAGGCGTCCACCGTCTGTTCGATATCAAAGAGAAGATCTTTCATGCGAACGTCATCATCGTGATCGCCGGGATGGAAGGCGCCCTTGCCAGTATTGTCGGTGGTCTTGCCTCAAAACCAGTCATCGCGGTCCCAACAAGTGTCGGGTACGGCGCAAGCTTCCAAGGCATTGCGCCTTTGCTGACTATGTTGAACTGCTGCGCGGAAGGTGTGGTGGTGGTAAACATTGATAACGGATTTGGTGCAGGATATTTCGCTAGCCTCATCAACAGGTGAAGAATCATGAAAAGTGCGTATTTTGATTGTTTCTCAGGGATCGCGGGGGACATGATCCTGGGTGCCCTCATCGATTTAGGGGTTGATGAGACTGTTTTAAAAAAAGAGTTGAAAAAACTCCGGCTCACTGGATACGACATCATAGTAAAAAAAGTTGAGTCGAACCATATCACTGCGACGGATGTCACCGTCATAGTCACAGAGGATCATCATCATCGGAGTCTCTCAGATATCAATGATATCCTCAATCGCAGTTTATTAGAACCTCAGGTAAAGAAACTGAGTCAAACCATCTTTTATAACCTTGGAAAAGCAGAAGCAAGGATTCATAACGTGGATATTGAAGAAGTACATTTTCATGAGGTTGGTGCGGTTGATTCCATCGTCGACATCGTCGGCTCCGTCATCGGAATTACCCTCCTTGGCATTGATACGATTATTTGTTCTCCTCTGCCTCTTGGCCATGGGTTCGTGTCCTGTGAGCATGGTCTGCTTCCGTTACCTGCCCCGGCGACCGTCGAGCTTCTCAAAGACATCCCTGTGTATACTGTTGAGAGGAATCAAGAGACCGTCACCCCGACTGGTGCAGCGATCATCACGACTCTTGCATCAAGCTTTGGTGAGATGCCTTCGATGAAAATCACGCACATAGGGTACGGGAGTGGGAAAATACCCAGTAAATATCCAAGTCTTTTACGTGTATTCCTCGGGGAACTTGAACATAAATCACGGAAGAAAGGCACAGGGAAAACGGGAAAAAAATAAAGAGAAATGATTGCCTCTTTAGTATCTGAATATTTTTTATTTCTTCTGGACCGCGAGGTTTAAATCCTTCACCAATGCTTTAATGTCGATGCCATGTACTGTCGCGATATCCTTGACTTTCTCAAAAGACGCGGCAAGACAGCCGATGCAACCGACATTGTACTTCATGAACACCATTGCGGTCTCTGGGTAATTATCAATGACTTCCTTAATGGTCATGTCCTCAGAAATCTTCTCTTTACTCATGATTTCACCATTCTGTATTTCCTCGGTATAAAGACCTCCCATATAAGGATTCGTATTAGACTATGGTGAGGAGACCGGACGGTGGGATCCGGCAAAAAAAGTATTCTTCAACTAGGAAGGCGTCCCGTCCGGTAGATGCTTCCTATTACATGGTGCACTGTCTTCTACGTATTTAAATAAAGACAACAGGTCGATGAAACTATTCAAAAACGATTAATCAACAGCGTTCTTCTATTCACTTATCGATGGTACGACTATTTCAATCGGTATATCATCATGAGGTCTCTTTATGTATCTCCCTCTATTTTAAATGTCAAACAGTACCTGTACAAAGATGGGGTCTTTCTCGTTTACCTGAAGCATATGGTACGTCACTGCTTTGATCTCAACACCCATCCGATGCTTCTTGGTATCATACTTCTCACCAAAGACAGAAGCGGAGAGTCGATTCCCTGTTAGAGTTACTTGGAACTTTCCAAACACAAGATCCTGTGCATCATTCAAAAAAATCAATTGTGAGAGCCAATCTACCAGCAGCTGTTCAAGGTCAGGAGCTTCCAATTGGAAATCATATTGGCCGACAGGGTCAATCGTCGACTCATCAGTAATGATATCAAACATCCCCTTCGCAGCATGCTCGAAGGCTTCTGCGATGGTCTTCCCATATGCTTTCACGCCGACGTCAGCGGTATGCTCGATAAGCTCGTACTGTTTCATAATGTTGCCTGAGAGACGTCACTGGGACAAAGACAGGGTTGTTTCTCATCAAGAGACTGAATCGTAAGCTGGAGGATCTTTGAAATCAATGGTTCTTTCTTCTTGTATAGGGCTGTGATCTCATCAACTGGTAATCGCTGCTGCAGACCAGCTGCCATGTTGCAGACCAGACAGAGTGAGACAAAGCACATGCCTTTTTCTCTAGCCAATATCACCTCAGGTGCTAACGTCATCCCGACGATATCAGCGACGGTGGAGTACAACTGTATCTCAGCAGCGGTCTCCAACCGAGGTCCTTCCGTGACAAGATACACACCTTTTTCATGGACCGTGACATCCTTGAGTCTCTTACAGTTTTTTAAGAGAAGCTTTCGAAGGGAAGGGCAGAATGGCTCTGTCATGTCCACATGGATCCTTCGGTCATCAAAGAACGTGACCGGTCTGGATTTGGTCGTATCAATAAAATCATGTGGGATCACAAAATCACCTGGCCGAATCGTCTTCTGCATGGATCCGACCGTCCCAACCGAGATGACACAGGAGACGTGACTGACAGCCAACGCATGGATATTCCCAAGATGGTTGACCCGATGAGGCGGAAGATTCTCTTGTTCCCCATGACGGTGAACAAAGAAAACGTCATGGCCACTGACTGTTGAAACATTCAGGATAATATCTCCATATGGAGTATGCACATTGATTTTTTCTGGGTTTTTCATCAGATCCGGCATGTGATGCCCGCAGAGTATCCCAATTCTCATTGACCAACCAACCACCAAGAAATGTTTATTTGTTTAAAGAGATACCTATTCCGATGAGAGTCGCAGCGTTATTCTCCGGTGGGAAGGATTCGATCTTTGCTGTGTACATCACCCAGCAATATGGGTGGGAGGTCTCCCACCTCGTCAGCCTACTTCCAAAAAAACCTGACTCCTGGATGTTTCACTCTATCAATATTCATCTTACCGACCTGCAAGCAAAAAGCATCGGTATACCACTTGTGAAACGAGCGACCGCTGCTGAAAAAGAAGCAGAGCTAGAAGACCTTACACAGGCGGTGCAGGATCTTGAGATCGACGGGGTGGTCAGTGGAGCGATTGCCTCGGAGTATCAGCGAACCCGCATTGAGAAGGTGTGTGATAATCTTGGGTTAAAATCGTTTTCGCCTTTGTGGCATAAAAACCAGGAACTGTTGTTACGGGACCAGGTGAAAGCAGGGTTTCATATCATCATCGTCGGTGTGTTCGCTGAAGGGTTTGATGAGACCTGGCTTGGGAGAACCCTTGACGAAGAAACCATTGATGCTCTGGTATCCTTACAGAAGAAACAGGGAATTAACATCGCTGGTGAAGGGGGAGAATATGAGACACTGGTGCTGTCCGGGCCTATGTTTTCCAAAAGACTGATAATTGATGAATCAGGAAAAGAATGGAACCGTGACTCTGGCGTCTTCCAGGTGAAACAAGCGCATCTCGAGGGTCAATAATACGTAATATAATTGAGAGCTTTCATTTGCTGCAGAAACAAAAAGAGGCGCTGATCAATGTTTTTTTCATCGGGGAATTCCTTGGTGATCACTATGAGGATATCTTTGACAAACGTTGTCCCATCGCATTGGTTCCAAATCGAGGACCCAAGTCTATCAAGATGTGCTTCGAAGGTGTTCTGTCGCTTCAGAACCTTACAAAAGGATTTCCCCAGTTTGCCAGTGAATTTTGGGACTGTTACAGTCACAAGACCATTGGTGTCTGCTGACCATTTGAAATCTAATCGCTTTGGTTTGTAAACCAAAAACTCCTCAACGGTCGGTAGGCCTTTACTTTTCGTCTTTGGCGTAGATTTCCCTCAACGGGATGTAAGCAAGGAGTGCTGCGATGAAGACCCAGATGAGCACCGATGGTAAGATTGGTGGGTATTCGAAGACTGCGAAGTTAAGTCCTCCAATAATGAGGAACGCGACGATGACACCCATCAGGGCTTCTCCTGCGATCAATCCCGCGGTGAGAAGAAGTCCGGTTCTTATAATCTTTTCTTTTGGAGCAACATCGGTTTGTTTGATAGCAAGGTCCCAGTCGCTGATCTCTTCTTCCTGCGCGGTCCCGTATTTCTTGGCAACCGCACGGTTCGTAATGGCACGGACGATACCACCCGCGAAGATAGGGGTGCTGAGTGTGAACGGCAGATAAATACCGATTGCAACAGGAAGCACAGGCAGGTTAATGAGGATTAATACAAACGCAAGGACTGCTCCAGCGACCACGAATGGCCAGACCATTTCGCCGCCAAGGACACCCTGGACGATCCCCTTCATGAGGAACGCCTGCGGTGCTGGCAAATTCGTACTGCCGATATGATATGCTTTATCCAACGCTTGAACGACCAACGCAAGAATCGGGGCTGCTGCCATAAC
>DATMXJ010000065.1:0-7363 GCA_035561675.1 Thermoplasmatota archaeon | reverse complement strand
AAAAGAAAAAAAGACGGAGGTATTGTGAATGAACGAGAGTTTTGAAACAAAAAAGAAATCAAAAAACAAAAACATCCTCATGGTTGTTGCAATTGGCGTAGCCACCATGTTTATCGCAGGGTATTTCGTTGGTGGATCGCTCAACTCGCTTGCAACATCATCAACAACCGAATCCCAAAAACAGCAAGGAAATATTTTGAATAATAATACGATTTCTGAGGAGGTACACAATATCACCTATTATTATAACACGACGTCCCTAGCGCAATTATACAATGATGTGAAGAACTCAGTTGTCGTCATCACAGGATACGTCATTCAATACTCATTTTTCGGCAGGCAATATTCTGAAGTCCAAGGCTCTGGTTTTATCTATGAATATGACAATGATATGGTAGTCATCACCAATAAGCACGTTGTCAATGAAGCAGAAAACATCACGGTGACTTTCTCAAACGGGGATGGATATCCTTCCACGGTCATCGGCTCGGATGCATACTCTGATTTAGCAGTCTTATCTGTCGATGCTCCCTCTGAAGAGTTCCATCCTTTGGAAATCACGAGTTCCTCGTCCTTACAAGTCGGTGATCCTGTTGTCGCTATCGGCAGTCCCTTCGGATTAGGTGGAACAATGACCACTGGAATTGTCAGCCAACTTGGGAGAACTATTCAGGATTCTGTCGCAGGGAATTTCCCAATCGCAAACATCATTCAGACCAGCGCTGCGATCAACCCAGGAAACTCAGGAGGACCTCTTTTGAATTACGAAGGAGAAGTCATAGGGATTACCACGGCGATTATACAGAATTCAAACGGACTTGGTTTTGCAGTTCCATCGAACACCATACTACGGGAATTAGAATCACTTATTACGACAGGAACCTACGATCAACACCCGTGGGTAGGAATATCAGGGACTGATATGACTTATGCAATCGCACAGATCTTGGAAGTAGATGTTACCTACGGATGGCTTATCGCACAAGTGACAGACGGCGGAGCTGCTGCCCAGGCAGGGTTACTCGGTGGAAACGAGCAGGTGAGAGTCAACGATGCATGGGTGATGATCGGTGGTGACATCATCATCGCAGTGGATGGAACACGCATCATCAACGGTGATACCTTCATGTCCTATCTCGAAGAACACACGACTCCAAACCAAACCATCACGATGACGATTCTCCGGAACAATCAGATCCAGGATGTCTCCGTGGTACTGAAACAGCGACCAAGTACAAATTAACCAACCGATGAGTTGTGTCAACTTTCCCTATTGCTCTCCTCCATCTTTGTGTTTCTATCTTGACACGACTCATCCCTCTTTCTTTTTTATCAATGTATCAAGCACAATTCAATAAAAAATATCACGAATCGAGAGAGAGAAAAAGAAATGAAATTATATGAGTAAAAAAAGAACAACCCGAGACAACATAGAAGTAAATCTTCATTCGTTGAAATCAAATGAAACGGACACAAAGAACGTCACATTGAGTAGAAAATTTATTGAAAGGTTTACTCAAATTATTTTTCGTCAGGAGAAGTAGATCTTTTTTCCAATTCGGAATGAAATTGGGAATGAATTGGGAAAAATCGATATATAGTTTTGAAGGTGAATCCAGGGTAACAAAAAACAACAAATCAGGAAATCATACTGAACAAATAAAACCAAATCGACAACAAAAAGGTGAAAAAAAATGACGACGGCAATCATCGAGCTTCAAGACGTGAAAAAAATTTACAAAATGAATGGTGTCGAAACTCCCGCACTCCGTGGTGTGAATCTAAAAATCAACAAAGGTGAATTTGTCGCAATCATGGGACCAAGTGGCTCAGGAAAATCAACGTTGTTACATATGGTCGGTGCACTGGACACACCAACATCAGGGAAAGTATTTCTCGATGGTGTCGATATTTCAACATTAAAAGAATCAGATCTTGCTCGTCTCCGAGGCGAAAAAATAGGTATTGTCTTCCAATTTTTCAACCTGCATCCCACCTTGACAGCGCTGGAGAATATCGAGCTTCCGATGATCATTATTGAAAAAGATAAAAAAGAACGACAACAGAGAGCCCTTGAGCTGATAAAAGCGGTTGGGTTGGAGCATCGGGCACATCATCTTCCATCCCAGATGTCTGGTGGTGAACAGCAACGTATCGCGATTGCGCGAGCGTTAGCGAACAATCCTGAGATCATTCTAGCAGATGAACTGACGGGGAATTTGGATACGAAGACTAAAGCGGAAATCATGAGTTTTTTATTACAGTTACAGAAGGAGAAAAAAATGACGGTCACTGTGATAACACATGAACCGGAAATAGCACAATATGCAGAAACAATCATTCATATTGTAGATGGAAAAATAAAGATTGGTGGTTAGAAAAATGAAGAAAATAAACTATATGATAATAAGTGTATTGAGTTGCGTACTCCTCTTCAATACGTTAGGCAGTTTCAACGCCTCTGCAGCAGGGCTTCAAGTGAGTTTTTCGACAAACCCAAAGATTGTCGCACCAGGGACAAACGGGTACATCGAGGTGAATCTTAGAAGCACCAGCACAGTGATCAGCAGCATTGATATTACAGCAGAATCGTGGGATCCAGCTGTCGTCATCCCACAGGGAAACTGGGAAGTCGATGTCGGAAGTTTAGACAGTGGTGAATCCTATACTGTCATCTTCGAATTCAAAATACCAAGCACCGCCGCTCCAGGGTTGTACCAAGTGCTTTTTGAAATTACTGGAGGAAACACAATCAGACAAACCGCGGTCATTCAAGTACAGGATGCGACAATTTTGGATTTAACATCGGTTACACCCCCGGAGATAACCGTCGGAGTAGCAACAACCCTTCTATTTAATATCACAAACAACGGTGGAGTAGGATTAGAAAATATCCTCTTTACCTGGAAAGATCCAAATAGCCTTATTCTCCCTCTTGGGGCGGACAATAGAATTACAATTCCCTCAATTGGTGCTGAAAACCATACAGAGATTCCCGTTGTTGTCATGGCAAGCTCCGGTATTTCCCCGGGTATTTACCCACTTACTATAACCATGGAATATTATGATCAGACTGGAATGAAGCAAATGGTGAATTCAACAGTTGGTTTGCAAGTCAGTGGTACGACAACTTTTGATCTTGTGGTACAACAATCGACCAGCGGATCAACAACATTTTCCGTTGTGAATACAGGAGCCAATGTTGCATCGTCGGTTATTGTATCGATTCCTCAACAACCAAATTATCGGACGAGCGGTGTGTCTTCAACAAGTCTAGGGAACCTTAATGCCGGTGATTACACCTTAGCGACGTTTCAACTTTCTTCAACTACGAATAATTCGACATCTCAGTTTCCCTCTTTTAACAGAACGGAAACTGGTACACAAACAGGAAGGAATTTTAGCGGCCGAAACACGTTTATGAACCAATCCTTTGCAGGATTAAGGGGGAATTCTCTCCTTATTCAAATAACCTATACCGATGTATTTGGCATACGACAGACGATTCAAAAACAGGTGACCATGTCTTCCAGTTCCTCTTTCGGATCCATTGGAAGCCCTACCTCTCGAAGCAGTACAGGAACACAAAACAGTTTTGGGGGATTCAGTCAATCGCAATCATCTGGTTCTAACAATAGTCTTGTGTACATCGCCATAGGAGCCGCTGGCATCATCGTCATTATTGGCATCATACAATTAGGACGAAAGAAGAAACTGACACGTATCACAAAAATCTTTAAAGGACGAAAAGAATGAAACTGGCTGATATCCTCAAACTGTCATTAAATAGTTTGACCCATCGCGGGTTACGCAGCTGGCTAACCATCCTCGGAATTATCATCGGGGTAGCTGCTGTGATCGCCATGCTATCGATTGGTGCGGGGATGTCTCAAAACATGAAGACACAGCTGTCAAGCTTTGGCACCGATGTCATTACGGTGAGTGCAGGGCGGACGCGGGCACAAGGACCAGAGGGAGGTTTCGGGGATAGATTCCAGCCGGGTGGTGGTTTCTCTCAAACAACTGGAACAACATCAAGCACGACGACAACGAAATTGACGGATAAAGATATCAATGCGATACTCACCGCGCAGGGTGTCGATACAGTCTCAGGGATCATCACCGGTCGGGCATCGGTACAATACCTGGCACAGACCGTGACGGTGACCGTCGAAGGCATCAACCCCACTGCTTGGAATTCGATGACGACATCGAAACTGGAACTTGGAAGATTCCTCGAGCAGGGAGACGGGACAAGCGTTCTTATCGGATATAACGTCGCCCATGAGATGTTTAACTCGAATCTTACAGAGAACAGTCCGATAAAAATCGGGGGAAAAACATTCAGCGTCGCCGGGATCCTCCAACAATCCGGTACCGGGGGATTCGGGGGAGACGATCGAACAATATTCATGACACTTGATACTGCACGAGATATTGTTACCGGGCTGGACTCTGATCAATATTCCTCACTGCAAATAAAAATAACAAATACGAATGCTGTTGATCAAATTATACAAAACGTTGACCAAGTACTCTATACTTCGCGAATGGTCACTTCTGACACCGCGGATTTCACGGTGACGTCACCAACAGCGATGCTTCAAACCATTCAAAGTACCATGGCGACGTTAACGTTTTTCCTGACCGGAATTGCTGCTATCTCCCTTCTGGTAGGAGCAATCGGGATAGCAAATACCATGTTTATGTCTGTGATGGAGCGAACCAGGCTTATCGGTATTCTGAAATCCATTGGAACACGAAACTCTGAAATCATGAAACTATTCCTTACTGAATCAGGGATTATTGGTCTTATGGGTGGACTCCTCGGGGTGTTCCTTGGGCTCATCGTTGTTGGTATTATCTCGAGTATCGGAATCAACATCATGGGCATGGGCAGACTCGGTACAAGCACCTCTGTTGCCATAGTGACCCCCGAACTCGTTCTGTTCGCGTTATTGTTTTCGACCATTATTGGAATCATCTCAGGGTTGATCCCAGCTCGAAAAGCTGCCAATCTACAGGTTGTAGAAGCAATGAGAAGTGAATAATGTATGAAGCAAAATAAGTATGCGCAGGCGCTGGCTACTGCATTTGTATTTATTTTCTTGATGGTTTGTTTCAGTGGATGTACATCAAATCAAAATGTAAACGGAAATGGAAATATCTTTAGTGGAACATGGGTTGGGAATGTCGAGATGTCGTTGTTTGGTAGAAGTGGGAATACCTCGGTTTCTAAGATAGCGTTTTCTGGTAATACCGTGGAATTGACGGTAAATACAGAACAAGGAACATTTACAACGAATTATACGTATTCTATAAACGGATCGACGTTTATTTTAGAACCACAATTTAATGGGAGAGGCGGATTTCCTGGAAGACAACCATATAATGGTACCCATTCAGGGAATTGGACCAGACCATCCGCAAATGAAACATGGCCGATAAATGGGACAATGCCGGATAATAGTACACAATCGTCGAATTGGACAAGACCCGGAAACGGGACATGGAATCCAGGGAATGAACGACCATCGATGTCAATATCTTTCACTTTTAGCGTCAATGAAGATCATACTGTTATATACCTCAACGGTGCTGAATTTAGAAAAATATAAGTTCGTTTGGGATGAAAACCAATAACTAAATTTCTGGTGAAAATCCATTTGTCTCGTCTAGAAAAAAATGCACGAGAAAAAACCTCAACATAATTTTCCGATACTATAACAAACATCTCATCGCACTATTCGGGTATAAGTTGGGAAAAAAATATATAAAGAGTCTTACCCTCGACAATACCTTAAAAGTAACGGTGACCGCTGAGTCCTACAACTGGAATTGGACTGCAAGAACATTTGGAAAACATACCGTTAAGGTTGTCGCATACGGTTTGGAAAATGAAACTGCAAGCAAGGAAATCCAGGTGACGAAATTCCTGCAATCATTTGATATTTTTTCCTCCAACTAGGTAAAAAAAAGCGCTGAGGAGGAGATTTGACAGCCCATTTTACCGGTAAAAATATATTATGAAAATGATATTCCAAAGATCTCAATGTCGGGGGTGACTAAAGCATTAACTTTTTTTACCACTTATTGTATTTCTTTATTTCGAAGGAGGCATTGTTTTTTTATGTTTCCAGCCTCACAAACCAGGAAACAATAAAATGTACTGATGTGGGAAAGAAATGTCAATACCACGCGATGGTAAACGTACTGAAAAAGTAGAACATCCTCAATATAGAAAAATCGTTTTTAAATCCCAGACATCGGCATTGCTTGTCATCGATATGCAACAGTATTTCTGCAATTCCTCGTCTCATGCATACTTCAAGGATTCGACAACAATCATACCAAATATACACCAGCTCATCACCACCTATCGACAATTATCCCTTCCAGTTCTCTTCACCCGATATGCGTTGCATCGAACAGAAAGCCCTGGAGCGATGGGCCGTTGGTGGAACGACGTCTTGTATGATGATAATAAGATGTCATTTATCATCGATGCACTTCATCCGCTGCCACAAGAATCTGTAATCCGAAAAACACAATACAGCGCCTTCTTTGAAACAGATCTTGACAAGATTCTCAAAAATCATCAGGTTACGACCATTGTAATCACCGGGGTGTTAACCCATCTCTGTTGCGAAACAACAGCACGAGATGCGTTCATGAGAAATTATGACATATTTTTCGTAAGTGATGCGACAGCATCTGATACAAAGACGTTACATTCCGCAAGTCTTGCAACACTTTCTGATGGTTTTGCCACCATATCGACCACAAACGAGGTCTGTGCATGGATCAATGCAATGAAGTAACGGTCATTGGTGCTGGTCCCGCAGGTATTGCTGCAGCGATTTACCTCAAACGAGCAGGGTTACACCCAATTCTTCTGGAGGCTCATGAGCCAGGAGGCCTCCTCAGATACGCGTATCTGGTTGAGAATTATCCTGGTTTTCCCCGTGGTATCAGTGGAAAAAAACTAGCAGAATCGATTGTTGAGCAACTTCACAATCTGGGTCTATCAATCAGAAAATCAGCGGTAAAACATGTTCATCATAATAATGGAGTGTTTCTCATTGAAACAGATCAAGGGCGTTTACTTTCACCTGCGATTATCATAGCTACGGGGACCTGCCCAAAAAAGGTAAATATGATGGGTTCCGCGTCCATCGAAGGCACACGGCTGTTTTATGATCCTTCCTCAATACATCTTGAAGAAGATAAGGGAAAAAAAAGAATCATTGTTATCGGCGGAGGAGACATCGCATTTGATTACACATTGACCTTGTTGCATGGGGGGCATGAGGTGACGATCATTTCTCGTTCAGAACCAACCTGCTTACCACTCCTTCACAAC
>DATMXJ010000064.1:0-5230 GCA_035561675.1 Thermoplasmatota archaeon | reverse complement strand
TTATAATGCCGCATCTTACTGGTTGCCCCAAAACCACAGAACGCACAGCGTCTCTTTTGCGCATGGAAGGAATGTCTTCCGCATCTCCGACATGCAATGTGGGTGGTTTTATTACCAGCTCTGCACGTGGTCCCTTTCGTCATAGTAGCTACCCCTTATTCTAAGGTGATATATAAATGATATTGTCGCCTCTAACGATGATTTTGTCATGTTTTGCCTTCTTCTCGCCATGAACGATCTCATCAGAGGTTTTTAAGACAAGGTTCATATGAGGAACATCATAACCATCAAGGACACCTTGGTATTCGACACCGCCTCGAAGCTCGACGATGACTCTGTTGTTCAGACTTGCATGCAGGAGTTTTAATGGTTTTTCCATAGCTGTTACCTAGGAGACACGAAATGGAGATAGCATTTATAACAGTTTGGGCCGTTCTTCTCCAGGATAACTATTAAAACATTCGTTGGAATATCTTCTGTATGGTTGTCAAGATAAAGAATCGGCATCGTCTGAAGGAACGGGATGTAAAGGAGTTATCCGCTGATTTACAGACCCGATTCGGTGATGATTTCCTTAAGGGAAAAGTAGGAGTCGATATCGGATCTGTTGAGGAATTCACAGTCCTGCTGGTGGATGATAGCATGGATTTTATGATGCACAATAACAAGTTTTTGTTTACGCTCCAGGGGTTGATGAAACATCAGCCTAAAGCAAAATACGTCGTCATCGATATGGGGGCCATTAGTTATATTACGAAAGGAGCAGATGTCATGGCTCCGGGGATCTCTGATGTGGATGTGATGATTCAGAAGGATGATTTTGTCTGGATCTGCGATGAGAAACATCGCAAACCGTTAGCGACAGGGATTGCTTTGATGAGTGGGGAGGAGATGAAGACGAAAAAGCCAGGAAAAGCAGTTAAAACCTTGCAGTATGTCGGCGATCGATTCTGGACATTGACGCATTAGGATTGCACATGGCTACTGTTGTATCAGCTCTGAGATGATTTCAGGTAGTCTGCTCATGTTTTTTGAGAACCGATGGTCATCGGTGTACAGTCTGATGGTTGCATTCTGTGCCTGTGCGAAAGTAAGGATCCATTCATCTGGAACGATATCGTCAAGGGTTCCTCGCAGGATCGTTATTGTTGCTTTGATCTTCTGTTGGAACAGTCGGGGGTCTCTCATTTCCTGTAGAATTCTTAAAGGCATCCCTTCGATGGTGTTGAGATCGAGTTCTGATGGGATGATCGCTGGGTTGAGAAGGATGAGTTGTTTGACTGTAGAGTGTGTCAGTGCGGTGGATGCAGCCAGGAATCCTCCAAGAGAAGAACCAATGAGTATCACCTGTTGATCGTTTGCGATAGCTTCTGAGATACGGCTGAGACATTCTGAAATGACGAGTTCCTCAGGAACGCTCTCTCGATAAGCTATTGGTATTGCATGTAATGTTGCTTTGAGTAGTGCCGCTTTTTCCCCGCTGGGACTTGATTGATACCCATGAATGTAATACAGCATACGTATCCCTTGAGTTCTCTTAGTTCATTATAGGTGTTTATAGGAAAAAAATGTCTGGATCAGGTCATCATGATGTCTTTGGTGTTTCGGGTTGTGTTGCTGGAATTGCATCTTCTTGTGTCATTTCGTCTTGTTTTTCGGTTTCCTCGCTTGCGATGATTTCTGCTTTGACCTCATCTAATATGGTTAACATGTCGTGGAGTTTGATTCGTGGTTCCTTGATGAATCGTTGGCGGACGGTCCATTCCCATTTGCCGGTATCGAACATTTTGATTTTTAGTGTTATGCGTTCAACAAGTCTTCCGTTCTCGTTCAACCTCAAACCCAAACCGGTATCCGTAGTTATCGTTTATATGGTTTTTCTTTTTCGAGTAAGGAGAATTACGACAGCAATTGCACAGAGGGTAAAACCGAGTTCATAGCCAGGTGTTTTACGTGGTTCTTGGTACGACGTCAATCCATAGGTCGCATTATACACATACTCCCAATGTCCATCCCCATCTTTATCAATGAGAAAACTGTCACCGTTTCTTTGGATTGACACTGTTTGGTGGGTCTCATCTGAATAGAACGCATCGTAGATGCCGTCACCGTCCAAATCAAGCAGATACCCCGCGCCTCTTGTTTGTACGGCATCAATGTAAATAGTGATCTTTGATGAAGATTCAGTTTGGTTATCGGTCACTGTCACAGTAAGATTATAGCGTCCTGCATTCATCCATCTATGATTCACTGAATAATTTATGCCACTTGGAATGAACCCACTTGGTTGAGATATCGAACCCTCCCATAAAAAACTATATTGCAATCGATCATTATCTGGATCTGTCGATGAAGCAGTATAGGTATACAGGGTATTCTTCGTACCACTGGTCGGTCCATCTATCTTTGGTATTGTCGGAGGCTGATTGTGTTCTGAGATAACACAGGTTGTTGTATCTGTGTTTGACGCTCCGTCGTTATCGGTCACAGTAAGGGTCACAGAATAGATCCCTGCTTCTGAGAAGGAATGATACACTGTCATTCCATTCACTTTGGTGTTATCATCGAAATCCCATAACCAAGTAGTTATGTTCCCGTCCGGATCATAACTGAGTGATCCATCAAAGAGAATTGTTGTATTTATTAATCCCTGATAAGGCTCCCGAGCAGACGCATCTGCAATAGGGTTATTATTTGATGATTCCGGCGGTTCTTCTGGTGGGGTTCCTCCAACATTACGAGTTCTAAAGGTGTACCATCGTCTTGTGTACAGACCACTGCCACCTGGGTCGGTCGCATTCACCCAGACTCTGTAAGTCGTCTCGTATGCAAGACCAGAGAGTGCAAGGGTTTTAGTACCATTGTTTGCAGTCATCCCGCTACTGGTTTGTCCGTTGCTGCATTGAATCGTCCAATCGTAGGAATTTCCGTCAAGGTCATTAATTGGGATCATCCAGGTGAAACTCAAAGGTCTATCGCTGGAACCATTTGAGGGGGTAGCTGACCCAAAAATAGGAGGTTGATTGCTTTTCGTGGTGAAGGTGTACCATCTTCGAGTATAGACTCCACTACCACCTGAATCAGTGGCATTCACCCAAACGGTATAAGTTGTTGCATTGGCGAGGTTAGAGAGTATAAGTGTCTTTGTTCCATTGGCTTCACCAACCACGCTATTGTTAGACTGTCCATTGTTACATTGGATGGTCCATGTAAACGTATCACCCTCAGAATCACTAATTAGGATACTCCAACTGAGATTAATTGGGTTGTTAGCTGAGCCATTAGTTGGTGAAGGTGCCCCAAAATCAGGAGAATGATTTTCCTGTTCAGTAGTGAATGTATACCAACCCCGATTCCACAGACCACTCCCCGTCGCATCAGTCGCATTTACCCATATAATGTAGGTTGTAGAATATGCAAGATTGGAAAGTGCGAGTAACTTGGTTCCATTGTCCTCATCGGTCCCACTATTAAATTGTCCATTGTTACATTGGATTGTCCAATTGAAAGTATTTCCTTCAGAATCAATAATCGAGATATTCCAAATGAAGTTTATAGGATTATTTATGGATTCATTTGAGGGATTAGGTAATCCGAAAATAGGTGGTTGATTATCTTTTGTAGTCAAGGTATACCATCTTCTTGTGAACACACCACTCCCATCTGGATCAGTTGCATTCACCCAGACTGTGTATGTTGTAGAAAAGGTAAGACTGGAGAGCACAAGGATTTTCGTTCCATTCAACTCATTACTCCCGCTACTGACGTCCCCATTGCTACATTGAATCGACCAGGAGAACTCGTCACCCTCAGAATCGTTAATCGGAATACTCCAGATGAAACTTAAAGGATTATTAGTCGAACCGTTTTCTGGATCTGGATTTCCAAAAACCGGAGGTAGAGTATCCTTTGTGTTAAAAATGTACCATTTCTTAGTATAATTACCACTCCCATCTTCATCAGTTGCATTCACCCAGACCGTGTATGATGTCTTGTATAAAAGATTAGAAATCTCAAGTGATTTTGTACCATTAACATCTCCTTTTTCTTCATTTTTTTGTCCATTGTCACATTCGATAGTCCAAGTGAAGGAATCACCTTCAGTATCGTTAATCGAAATACTCCATGTAAAACTAAGTGAAATATTATGTGAATCATTATCCGGTGATGGCGTCCCAAAAACTGGTGATTGATTATCACGATCCCCTAAAGTTTCGTAACCCGGCCATTTCAAATTATTAACGGAATAATCATCGTACAAGGTAATATCTCTAAGAAGAGAAGTATCAACAACTAAATCGCTTGCTATGTCGTCCGAAACAAGAAGCTGCTGTATTTGATTCCAATGAGCCAATTCCAAAGGATACGAACTTCGAGTTGTTGGTTGTAAACCACCCCCATTCAAAGCTCCAACTGTTGGAATAGTTGCAATCAATAGACTACAAACAAACAGATCAATTACCTTTTTTTTCATGCCACCTCTAATATCCCCAAAACAATGTATTATATAAAAATTGTTATCCTATTGATTCATTTAAACATTTTGAAAAGATTATATTAATGATGGATGACTAGTGAATTTTTCTCCTTAACTATCTTCCTCAAACAAGAAAGTTCTTTTTAAAAAATCTATATGTCGATAACTGCATTCTGATCTTCGTACTCTCCCAGATATTTAACATTAAAATCAGGTTATATGCATTAAGTGTCGTTTTTTAATAAAACGTTAAAATATATTTCAACCCAAATCTTTTTAAAGCGAAATATATTTTAGAATACTGGCAAAAATTAGGAGTAGTGTGTCAGAATGGGAATAACAAGTAAGATTTTTGGTGAGAAAAAGACATCAACAACAGAGGGATATATCGATCTTGAGAAATATGCGGATGCACAAGTCGGAGGTATGACCGGTGCACGCATGCGTGTTGCCATTGGTGATATTCAACGGTATGAGGATTTAAAGGATTTAACGGATTTCGTCTACGGTGGAAACGTGCTCATCCTTGATTTCACAACGATCTCCGATCAGGAAGTACTGCTGAAACGAGTCACCAATGAGCTGAAGAGGATCACCGATGATATCGGTGGTGACGTTGCTGGGATCGGTAACAACCTCATGGTCGTTTCGCCAAACGGTGTCAAAGTGGAACGCCGTAAGTTACACGGAAAATTCTAAAACAGATTTTATCCACTTTTTTTTTATTTTCCTTTTTTGTTTGATTGTTTTGCT
>DATMXJ010000063.1:0-3034 GCA_035561675.1 Thermoplasmatota archaeon | reverse complement strand
CATCTGGTTCCCTTAGTTCCACCAAGGCTTCTCTTATTTGGATCGATACCTCCGAAACGCATGGTGAACATCACCAGAGCCTACGTGACCGTGTTCTTTGAAGTGATCCTGAAAGGAGAACCGATTGAGACGTTGCTGAACCTCTCTGCTCAGTTCGATGAGGTGCAATTCGACTACAAGGTGGGATGAAAGAGGAGTTGTTGAATAATGCCGCAGGTAGTGACATGTATTTTAGAGCATGATGGGAAGATCCTGCTTTTGAAACGAAGTAACCAGGTAGGGACATACCGTGGTTTGTGGGGCGGTGTCGCTGGATATGTCGAGGAGCTGGAGGAACCCTATGATACCGCGATAAAAGAGATCCGGCAGGAAGCAGGGATTGAGGTAGATGCATTAGAACTCGTTCGGAAAGGAAACCCCATCGAATTTTCCGATACCTATGACGGGAGACGATACAACTGGATCGTGTACCCATTTCTGTTCCATATTCAATCCAAAGAACTCGTTCATATTGACTGGGAACATGAAGAGTACCGCTGGGTGCATCCCTCAGAGGTGAGAAAACTTGAAACCGTCCCTTGTCTTGATGAGGTCATTACACAGCTACTTGGGACCATTGATATTTTATAATCAAAAAAAAGAAGCAGAAACAACAAAATACTTTCTATGAAGCCGATGCGTCGTCAAGCTTGTCCAATATTTTTTCAATCGCACTATAGGTTTGTTCAATCGACTGACCGGTGTTGATAATATACCAACCTTTAGCAAGATCCAATGCTTTCGATCGGACCTTCAGGAACGCCTCCTGTGTCTCAAACATTTCAGTTTCACTACGTTGTTTAATTCTTTCGACGAGTTCCTCTGGATTGGCATCTAAGAAAAACATGTACGATGAAGTTGGCACGAGTTTCTCAAAAAACCGATACCCGGTTCTTGTCAGACGTCGCGGCAGGTACGCTGTCCCCATCAGATACCGCACCATAATCAGGGTATCACTCGTCGGCTTCCGATAGTATCGCCGTAGCGAATACATGACATCCATCGCATAGAACACTGATGCCTTCAGTCGGTTGATCTTCCCTTGGCCAAGCAATGCTTTCTTCGCGGTCCGCCCGTAGAAATTATCTGACTCTGGATGGGACCGCACGATCACTTTTTCCCCTTTTTTCTCATACCGTTGTTTGATAAGCTGTGCATGGGTGTCTTTGCCAACTCCATCAAGGCCATCCACGATGACGAGTCGCATGTCACCCCACCAAAAAGAACCAGTACATGACAGCGGTGACAAACGGTACTGAGAGGTTATCAAGACCAAGCGGTGTAATCCCTTCGACGACCGTAGCGACCCCTGCTATGCAAAGCAAATACGCCACAACTCTTCCGGTGACTGGAACCGAATAAAATAACAGAGCAATAATCAGTAACAAAAACGTACAGACAAACATCGTTATCGATCCGACATAGCTTTTCGTGTCTTTGAAAACCGTGTATTTCCGTTCCCCATATTTTATCCCGATCCATGATGCCAGACCATCCCCGTAAGACATCGCAAGGATCCCCATCGCGATAATCTCTCGATGATCGAAAAACACGTATGCAAGCACCGTCCAGGTGATCGCATAGTACACCAGTCCCAGCCCATGTCCTGCTTCAGAGGTTTTCCCCCGCATTGACTTGATCGGTGAGTACGGACTCATGAGAAACGTAAACAGGATGAACGGACCAGCAGCGACAAACGCCATGATCTCCCTGGTCTGAAATAAGGGTAAGATAAATGCGATATTCCCGGTCATGATATGCAGGAATTTCCTGCTCTGCACCGGGTATTTCTTTGAAAACACTTTTTCGGTAAATACGATGAGTGCAATAACATAGATATAGACCGCGGCAACCCCAAGTAAA
The DNA here is from genome assembly GCA_035561675.1 of Thermoplasmatota archaeon. GTDB lineage: Archaea > Thermoplasmatota > E2 > DHVEG-1 > DHVEG-1 > SM1-50. The sequence continues at coordinate 1,132 of DATMXJ010000063.1, read as the reverse complement.
TCGCTTTGATACATGGTTCTTCATCCTCCGATAAATGCTCCAACAAGGAACGCAAGAAGCCCGATGAAGATTGCGACAAGTGTGTATTTCCTATGAAACTTCATGTTCGGCTGTTTCTTGAACATCAGTTGAAGGCATGTACTGAGTAACATCGTATCTGTGATAAACACCAGGATAAAATAGGTTATGTTCTTATAATACCCCCCGAAACTTACTGAAAAATACGGCAGGAAGCTCAATGCGATGGCACAGAGATAGAAGAGTGATGCAACACCATTTGAGGTACGGGTACCGATGTACCGCGGGAACGATTTGACGCCTAATCTTTTATCTCCTTCGAAATCCATGACATCCTTCATGATTTCTCGACCAGCTCCAGTAAGAAATGCGATAAGGGAGATAACATAAATTGCTGGATTGATCGTGCCAAGTGAAAATGCATTGTTCCCAAGAACAGTCGCTCCTCCGAAGACGAAGGGTATCGCCATGATGTACGCGATGTAAAAATTACCAATGAGTTTGATTTTCTTCAATTTCACATCATATAAGACCGATATCAAGGCAGTAATGAGGGCGATGATAAAACACGTCATGTTCACAAAATACGAGCAGATGAGCCCCAATGGAAACAGAAGATAAAAAATGTTTAACGCTGTTTTTGGGGATAAATCACCTCGGACCAATGGTCGGTCTGTTCGTTTGTTTATCCGGTCGATCTCCAGATCATAGTAGTCGTTCAATGCAAAGGTACTTGCTTCTAAAAAAAGAGCGGTAAAGAACGTAAGGACGATATTCAGAAGCGGCAGATTCAGATTGTTAAAAAGTGTTTTTTGAGAAATAAGGGAGCCGATGAGGATAGCTAGAAACAGCATCACTCCGTGTTCTAGCCGCATGAGTTCCCAGATGGCTCTGAGTTTTTTCATCATATAAGAGAATAAAATGCAGTGTTATAAACTTTTTAATAATGAAGATTGAATATTTTTTTTATGGTTTTAAAATCACTTTCATGGAATCTTTTGCTTTTGCGACGAGCTGAAAGCCTTTTGCTGCTTCAGTAAGAGGAAGGCTATGGGATATCATGTCCACGACCGTTACTTTCTTTGAAGTGATGAGATCTATGGCTGTAGTAATA
>DATMXJ010000062.1:0-3303 GCA_035561675.1 Thermoplasmatota archaeon | reverse complement strand
ATCGAATGAAGATCGACTCGTGTTACGACGAGGCTATGGCGTACAAGATCACGAAACATTATTGTTTTTCATCGGTCGTTTGGTACCAGTGAAAGGAATTGATAAACTGGTGCGAGCATTCCCTCTTGTCCTCAAAGATTTCCCCAACACAAAATTACTCATCCTTGGCATCGGTGATATGGAGCATGAGATCCGATCCATCGCAGATGGATTAGGGATCCATGACAAGGTCATTATGAGAGCAGAGTTTGTCAGTGAAGAAGAAAGAATCCGTCACTACGCTGCTGCTGATGTTGTAGTTCTCCCATCGCTCTACGAACCATTTGGAATCGTCTGTACAGAAGCCTTGTCCATGGCAAAACCAACGGTTGTCGGAGCCAAAGGAACCAATGGGATGCGAGAGCAGGTGATTCCATCTGGTGAGAAACAATGCGGTATACATGTCAACCCGTTTGAACCAAAGGATATCGCCTGGGGGATCATCCAGGTTCTGCAATCACCGGATAAAGGTCTGCAATGGGGACAAAACGGTCGGCAACGCGTCTTAGAAGAATTCAGTTGGGATGCTGTGACAAAACGGACTGTCGCCATTTACAAAGAATTCATGCGATAAGTTTTTTCAACGATATCGTATACACATTTTTGGTTGGAGCTACTTATGAGAGAATGGATTGTCACAAATGGACTTGGAAGTTACGCATCCTTGACGCATTCCGGTGAAGCCACAAGTAAGTTCCATGGATTGCTCGTTGCAAGTCTGGAACCTCCCACCAAACGATGGATGTTTGTCTCCAATGTTCTGGATAGGATTCAGATCAAGGACCATGTCTATCCACTGAAGGGTCACAAATGTAAATTCGTCTTCGATTATTTTCCTTCACTTGTTTACAACATCGAAGGGGTGCATCTGAAAAAAACTTTCTTCATGGATTATGGAAAAAATACTTCTATCATCAAATACACGATTGATACGCATAAACCATTGGTTCTTTCTCACATCCCTGTGGTCAATTCCCGACATTTCTACGATATGACCTCGCCAGGATCTGCATCGTTTTCTCAGAACGTGATCGATCAAGGGGTGATCGTCACCCTTGATAATATCAACAAGAAGCTGAAAATACTCCTGAAAAATTCCTGCTATCTGCCTGATGGATACTGGGAAGAATTTTTCTATAAAAAAGATAAAGAACGAAACGATTCTTGGAGGGACCATAATTTTCATGTCGGTGAATTTCAGGTGCCGCTCAAACAATCCGCTGAATATTATCTGATGTTCACCATCGAAGATGAATCCAGAGATGACCCGTCACTTATCTATGATCGGGAGATTCAACGGAAACAACGATTGCTGACGCAGGCGATGTTGCCGCACGCATGCGATAAACTTGTGTTATCCGCTGATACCTTTGTTGTAAAGAAAGGCTCTGGGAAATCCATTGTCGCCGGATATCATTGGTTCAGTGACTGGGGGCGTGATACCTTGATTGCTCTTCCAGGAATCACCTTGGTGACGAAACGATTCGATGACGCAAAACGAATCATTGAAAGTTACGGGCATTATAGCAGGAATGGGTTAATCCCTAATGTGTTCACAGAGCGAGATTCTCAACCGGTGTACAATACGGTTGATGCATCACTTTGGTACATAGACCGTGCCTATCAATACCTCAAATACACCAATGATGTACGTCTCGTTGAGAAACTCTGGCCGATCATGCAATCGATCATCGAGCGATACAAGAATGGTACAGATTTCGGTATTCACATGGATAATGATTTTCTTATCAGCCATGGTGAGGGTCTCACCTGGATGGACGTCAAAATCGGGGATTCTTATATCACTCCACGGTCAAAGAAGGCAGTGGAGATCCAGGCGTTATGGTATAACGCTTTACGAATCATGAGCACTCTTTCCTCTCTCTTAGGGAAAGATAATCATTATAGTGCGTTAGCAGACAAGGTCAAGGAGAGTTTCAGACGTCAGTATGTTCACCCCTATGATGTGATTGATACCAAAGATCTTTCGATGCGACCGAACCAAATTTTCCTTGTGTCTCTTGATTTTTCCATGATTGAGAGACAGATGCAGAAATCTATTGTCGCTGAATTACAGAAATCATTAGTCACAATCTTTGGTTTGCGGACGCTCTCTCCTCAGGATTCTCGCTATAAAGGCACCTATCTTGGAAATCATCATAGGGATTTTGCGTATCATAATGGAACGGTGTGGCCATGGTTGCTGGGACAATTCATTAAGGCATATGTAAAAGTACATGACCGTGACCCGGCACAAAGACAGTACGCATTCCAAAATTTCTTACAACCGATGCTGGACGTCTATGGGGATTCCTGGGATGGTTCTATTTATGAAATCTTTGATGGGGATCCCCCATTTGCACCTCATGGTTGCATCACACAAGCATGGAGTGTCGCAGAAATACTCCGTACCTGGGTTGAAGATATTGAGAATATCGCACCACGATACGAGTCTCTCTTATTACATGAAGTAGGCGTTTAACACATACTGTTCGATCATTCGATTTGTATTGAAGAACGATGCATTGATCGCAATGCAGCTTCTCATGGTTCGAATCCAGTTATCTCGATCGTTGTAGAACTTCGGTATGATCCATGTCTCCAGTTTATTGTACAGATCAGCCTGGTCGTTCTCATCGTCGGATTCCCGCTCATTTGATTTTCTTGTTCCGATCGCCCACCCTGTGATGTTTTCGACGCGTCCTTCGATCCACCAACCATCCAGGGTGCTTAATTGCGGGATCCCGTTATGGGCTGCTTTCATCCCGGACGTCCCTGAGGCCTCCTGAGGTCGTCTGGGGGTGTTCAACCAGAGATCAACCCCTGAGGTCATGAGTTTCCCGATCGCGATATCATAATTGTGGATATAGGCCATTTTTACTTTTCCTCTGATGTTTTTCATCGCTGAAAAAATCCTTTTTATCGTCTCTTTTCCTGACCCGTCTTTTGGATGTGCTTTCCCTGCGTAAATAATTTGTATGGGCCCTACTTTTTCTGCAATCGACATGAGTCTTTCTGCATCAGATATCAATAATTCTGGTCTCTTGTACGCAGTCTGTCTCCTGGCAAACCCGATGGTGAAATGATCGTAGTTCATCCCTACATTATACCTATTGTTCACAAAATCAATAAGCTTCTTTTTTGCTTCCATGTGTGCAGCCCAGATATCTGTTTTGTCGATACCAAATGCTCCGCGCAGTATATAGGGATCAGTATGCCAGCCGGGCATGTATTTATCAAACACACGTTGGAATGGTTCAGAGA
>DATMXJ010000061.1:0-4321 GCA_035561675.1 Thermoplasmatota archaeon | reverse complement strand
ACCAGTTGCTCTTTTTCCCTGTCATTTAACTGTGGTTTAATCTTTGGCTGGTATGCCCCTTCTTTCTGATCAACGATTTCCACAGATTCTGTTTTCTGGTCTTTTGGTTCTTTCGTTTCGTCTGTTTTTTTTGCGGTCTTTCCTTTTTTCTCTTTGAGCTGGTCAAGAATCTCCTTTGCGTTCTTCTCAGTGATCCCTTTGAGTTTGGTTAAATCTTTTATTTTTGCTTTTTTCAATTTCTCCAGGGAATCATATCCGTTGTCATAGAGGAGTTTTGCTTTTACTTTCCCAACACCTTTTAACGCTTCGAACTCCTTTAACACTGTTTCTTTTGTCATGGTTTAGCCTCTTTTCACAATGTAGATACCATCTTGAAACACCCGGATATCTCTATTTTTTACTTTGGTCGCACGTTCGATATTGGCAGCCGTCTGTCCTACTTTCTCTTTGTCTATGGCAGTAAGGATGATATGTTCTCCTTTGATGTCCACTTTGACGTTTTCAAGGATCTCTGCTCGTCTGGGGAATCGTTCTCCAAGGAAGTTCTGAATGATAAGGTGGTTCCCTTCGACGCTGGTTTTGATAGGAAAATGAGAAAACACGGTTTTCATCTCACATTCATATCCCTCGCTGACGCCCTTCATCATGTTCTTGACATGTGCTTTAAAGGTCCCAATCAACGCTTTTTCTTTCCGACGAGGAGACTGGGAACATGAGATCTGAACAACGGTACCGCTCACCGTTAATTGTATCTTGGGATGGGAGAGGATTTTCGACATCGATCCTTTTTGTCCCTTCACATGAACAGTTTTTCCCTCGATAGTAATCTGTATGCCGTCAGGGATCTTGATTTCTTCTTTTATTGTCGCTTTCTTTTCCATGCGTCTCACTCTTTAGTATACATACGCGAGGAGTTTTCCTCCGATGCCTTTCTTACGTGCCTCGTCATGACCGATGATACCCTCGGTGGTGGTAAGGATAAGTAACCCGAAATCCCGCGCAGGGAGATACCGAGCCTCCCATTTATCCATCTCATCTACTTTGATAGGATAGCGTGGTTTAATGACACCGCAGTTATTGATGCTTCCGAGGAGTTCCACTTGATAAATACCTGCTTTTCCGTCCTCAACATACTCGAAATTCCCAAGGTACCCTTTTTCTTTCAGGAGGTTTAGGACTCCGCCGACGAGTTTTGATGAGGGGCGGATAATGCATTTATGTATTCCTCGGGTCTCTGCGTTTCTGATGATTGATAATGCATCTGCCAATGGATCGTTTAACATAATCTTCAACAACCTCTAATCGTATTTTTTAAAACCCAATTCTTCTGCTTTGTCACGGAAACATTGTCTGCAAAGATGAAGCCCGTAGCGTCGTATAATCCCGCGTTTTCTGCCACATTGCTCACATCCGATTTTCCTGCCGTACATTTTCTTTCGCTCTTTAATCCTCATTCTACGACCTCTACGTCAAATTTTTCCGTGATAAATTTCATGGTTTCTTCTCTGCTGAGTTCATGGCGTCGCGGTATTTTCCGCCGGTCAATCCGACGATGTTTAATCCGATACCCAGGATTTTCGACAGTGACGCAGATATCCATCCCGAAGATACCGATGTTCGGGTCGTATTTTTGTCCTTCGAAGAGTGTGTGATCTGGCACTCCAAACGAGAAATTCCCTTGATTGTCAAATGAATACTCTGAGATTTTATTCTCCCTTATTTTTAATGCACTGATTAGAAACGTCTCGGCGGCCTTCTTTCGTAAGGTGACTTTGCAGCCTATTGGCATGAATTTACGTAGACCCCAGTCTTTATTCGTTGTTTTTGAGAGTGTTTGCACTGGTTTTTGTTTCGTGACTCCTTGTAAGACTGATTCTGCTTTCTTGAGTTTCTCACCTGCTTCGCCAACACCGATATTCACCGTCACTTTTGCGACATGTGGCTTCATCGGATGTTCTGCTTCTTTTTTCTTGGAAGCGGATTTTTTTGAACGCGTCGCTGTTTTATGAGTTTTCGTTGTGGTTGTCTTTTTTGCGCTCATTGCATCTTCACCTCAGGAAGCGTAATAGCAGGTTTGGTCTTCCCAATGGGGAACACGTGGTGTGCGATAGTGGAGAATTCTTTTTCTCCTTTCAGATTGACGAGATTTGGCTTTGAGGAGGCGACAGTATGGATTTCTTCGATACTGGCGATTTCTCCGATATGCGTCCCACCGATGATCATTGAGACGGTTCCTTTGTCAAACTTATAGACTTCGTCGATCTTATTTTCCTTGAATGCGATTTTCAGGACATCTCCAGTTTTGTATTCGTCTTTCTCGATGAGTTTATTTTTTCCATCATGAAAATTGAGCTGAATTTTTTTTCCTTTGATTATTGTCTTATTTTGTATTCGGCAGAGTTTCCATTCTGCATCGCTTTCCGATATGGGGATAAGCGTGAGTTTTCCATTTCTATCGTAGAGGATTCGAATATACTTGCGCATTTTTGGTATAGAGATAACATCCATGAATCCACAGGGGAATTTGAAGTTCTTACGTTTCACTCCATCAACGAGGATATCTCCATTGGATACGATTTTTCGTGCTTCTTTATACGTGTCGCATAAACCAAGGTAATCTCGTACGAGTAATCCAAGGGGAATGGCGTATTCTAACGGATGAGGGCCTGGTGCGGCGCGAATCGTTAGTGCACGTTCTTTTCTATGGAGTTTTAATACTCGTGGTGCTGCGAGTCTTTTCAGGTGTTTGCTCATGTTTCACCTTCTTTTTTATTCTTTTTTGTGGTTTTTTTGGTGGGAGTTTTTTTTGTCGTTGGTTTCTTTTTTGGCGGTTCAGCGCTGGTATCGTCGACTTTTTCTTGTGGTATTTCTTCTTTTTTGATTGGTTCTATCGCTTCTTCGGTTGGCTCTGTCGTTTCCTTTTCTTGAGGAGCTTCTTTTATCTCTTCCTCATGTTTTTCTTCAGCTTTTGTTGCTTCCTCTGCTGCTTTCTTTTCAGCCTCAAGAGCTTTAAGTTGCTCTGCTGCTTCTCTTTCGATTTCTTTCTTCGCCGTCTCTGAAAGTCCGCTTTCGAGTTTCCGTCGTCGCCATTTATCAGTAACATTTAATTTCGTAATGAGCAACGTGCTTGCGTGGATTGGTTTGGCTATCTTTGTTCCTTTCGCAGTGGTGATGGTGGCGCCTTCAATTTCTACCGTCTGGTCTCGTACGTTTACTTTTGAGATTTTATCCTCATGCCCCCGGTAGTTTCCACGCATGACTTTTACCGTGTCTCCTTTCACTACTGGTAGACTCCGTCGGTCATATTTCAACAGGAGGTTTTCCGCGAGATGCGAAGAAATCCATTTTCTCTTTTTATGAAGAGGTGCGTTATAGAGCATGTATCGTTGTTTTCTTGGTTTTGTAGATGTCATATCACTCACTTCAGAGAATTGTCGCTGCCAATGCAGCTATCTTTGGCCATCGTTCTGCCGCTTCTATGGCGACAGGGCCTTTAATCATCGTTCCTTTTGTTTCTCCAGTATCTGTAATTAATACTGCAGCATTATCCTCAAATTGAACCATGAGACCATCTGGGCGTCGGTACGGGCGTCTCTGACGGACGATTACTGCTTTTAAGATCTGCCGTCTCATCTCCGTTGCTCCTTTTTTTACGCTGACGATTACCAAATCACCGACGCCAGCGGTTGGGGTTCGACGATGAACTCCTTTAATCTTTACAGTCATGATGATTTGAACGACTTTTGCACCAGTGTTATCGATACATGTTAAACGGGCGCCAACCGGCAACCCTCGCATTACTCTACCCGCTATTCCTTTCATGTCTTCTCACCAATCTTACACTTTTTCAATTGTGACGAACGAAACTGTTTTACTTAAGGGTCGACATTCTGCAATTCGAACGGTGTCACCTGCTGTCAGATTCATACAAGGCGGACAGTGAGCATGATACGTTGAGGTTCGTTTTTCATACCGCTCGTATTTCTTTACATAATGCATGAATTCTCGCTTGACGGAGACGGTGTTTTGCCTTTTGGTTGATACCACCGTTCCCATGAGAACCTGTCCTCGTACGGGTAACGTCCCATGAAACGGGCAATACTTATCGGTACAGCTATCGCTGGGTGGTTTGACATTCAACCCTATGTCTCGTGCTTGCTTTTTTTCTGCCAATGTGTTCACCTTGTTTTTTTTATTCTATCTTCAGGTCGATACACCAATCGTGATCCTTTCACGATGGTTTTTTTACCATGATATTCAAACGCAAACGTTGCGGTTTGCTTTGCTATTCGTTTTTGTTTTTTTTCGATTTCTATGAGGA
>DATMXJ010000060.1:0-5368 GCA_035561675.1 Thermoplasmatota archaeon | reverse complement strand
GGATGGATAAGATCCTGAAAAGCGAAGAAATCCTTCATCTGATTACCGCGATTGGCACCGGTATTGCTGAGGAGTTCAACATTGAGAACGCTCGGTATCATCGGATCATTCTGATGACCGATGCTGACGTCGATGGTGAGCATATTCGAACCTTGTTACTCACCTTTTTCTTCCGTTACATGCGACCGTTGATTGAGAAAGGATATTTGTACATTGCACAACCACCACTCTATAAAATGACGAAAGGAAAGACGGTGGAATACGCGTTTTCAGAACAGGAAAGAGTGCAGAAAGCAAAGCAGATGGGGGAAACCGGACTGGGTATTCAACGCTACAAGGGCCTTGGTGAGATGAACCCGCAGCAGCTGTGGGAAACAACCATGGATCCTGACAGCCGTTTGATGTTGCAGGTGACGATTGAAAATGCTGTCGAGGCTGATGAATTATTTACGATTCTGATGGGTGAAGCTGTAGAACCACGAAAAGTGTTTATTGAACAGCATGCCAAAGATGTAGTGAATCTGGATATCTGAGGTGATGAAAGATGGCTGAGATTAACAAGAAAAACGATCAACCACGCGATATTAACGAAGAGATGAAACGAGCATTTATTGATTATTCGATGAGTGTGATTATGAGCCGGGCTCTCCCGGACATCCGTGATGGACTCAAACCCGTACATCGACGGATCTTGTACGCAATGAACGAGATGGGGATGGGCTATGAAAAAGCATATAAGAAATCCGCCCGAGTGGTCGGAGAAGTGCTCGGGAAGTACCACCCGCATGGTGACCAAGCGGTGTACGATTCGTTAGTCCGAATGGCCCAGGATTTCTCCTTACGATATCCCTTGATTGCGGGACAAGGTAATTTTGGTTCAGTCGATGGTGACAGCGCGGCAGCTATGAGATATTGTGTTACAGGTGATGCCATGGTCTTGACCGATCAAGGGATCGTAGACATTAAAGACATGGCGCCTGGCGAAGAGACGGAAATCAATGTGCAAATTGTCAATTATCAGAACCAAAAAACTCATGCATCGAAATTTTTTAACTCTGGAAAACATCCGACGATATACCTGCGGACTCAACAAGGGTATGAATTAGAAGGATCGTATAATCATCCGGTAATAACCTGGGTCAATGAACATGGTATTCCTCACCTGAAATGGAAAATGCTCTCTGAAATAACAAAAAATGATTATGTGGTGTTAAGTAGGTCCTCTCACTGTTTCCCTGAAAAAAATATTTCATTACGGCAATATCATCCGTTGGTTAGTAAAAGAACGAAAATCTTCCAATTACCACAAACGATGGATGAGGAACTAGCGTTTCTCTTAGGTGCTCTGGTATCGGAAGGTAGTTTTCACCAGAAGCAAATACTGTTCAATAACCTCAATAAAGAGTATTACGACAAAGTGAAAAAAGCAATTCTTCATCAGTTCCCGGGAATTAACCTCTACGAGCGTACGTTACCAAAATGTCACTGTGTCGAATTAAGTATCTATTATGCCCATGTCGTTGAATTTTTAAAGAATATTGGATTAACGCAGACTACTTCTGCGAAAAAGGAAATACCATTCACGGTTCTACAATCAACCCGTGGATGCATCGCAAGTTTCCTTAGCGGGTTATATGAAGGCGACGGCTCAGTATCATATAAAGTAGATAAACGACATGGTGGAAAATCCATTGAGCTAACCTATCTATCAAATAGCAAAAAACTCATCCATCAACTGAAGACCGTATTGCTTAATTTTGGGATAATTACAACCTTACCCTATAAAGATAAACGAACCCCATGTTATAAGCTGATAATCTCTGATGTGAATAACATAAAAAAATTCCAGGAAAACATTGATTTTTCCTGTTCGAAAAAACAAAAACGCTTAGCACTGGTTAAAAGTTTGAACACGACACGTATGAGTAAGAACGATTTTATTCCGTTTCTTGCAGAGTATTTACGTGCCAAATACAAGGACCCATTGTTCCATCGATATAATTATGATCGTTATAACAATCTGCGGAGAAACTACAGTCTTCTGATGAAGAAACTTGATGCAGTTGATAGAAAACTTATCGACGATATCCTTCATTATGAGTATTTCTTTAACCGTATATACGAAATTGCACCGACCTGTGAGGAAAAAACAGTGTATTCCCTTCGTGTTGACAGCCCGTGTCATTCGTATATTGCGAATGGCTTTATCAACCATAATACAGAAACAAAAATGGCCAAGATAACCAAGCTTATGCTGCAGGATATCGAGAAAGAAACCGTGGAGTGGCGTGATAATTTTGATGGTACTTTAAAAGAACCTGAGGTTCTTCCAGCAGTTTTACCGAATCTCTTGATAAACGGATCCTCTGGAATCGCGGTTGGTATGGCCACGAACATGGCGCCTCATAACATCTGTGAGGTCATCGATGGTACTATCCGGATGATTGACGCTCCTGAGACATCGACTGCTGAGCTTATGGAGATCATCAAGGGACCTGATTTTCCCACCGGTGGTACCATCTGCGGGCGCGGCGGGATTCTCTCTGCGTATTCCACTGGTCGTGGCTCGCTTGTCGTCCGTGCGAAAACCTCCATTGAGGAAGGGGAGCAGAAAAACAAAATCATCGTCCATGAGCTGCCGTACCAGGTGAATAAATCTGTTTTGTTACAGACCATTGCTGAGCTTGTCAAAGAAAAGAAACTCGAAGGAATCTCTGATCTTCGTGATGAAAGCGACCGTAAAGGCATGCGTATCGTCATTGAGCTGAAACGTGATGCTATCGATGATGTGGTATTGAATCAGTTGTATGAACATACCGAGCTGCAATCCTCCTTTGGTGTGCTGAATCTCGCTATTGTCAAAGGAGAACCAAAAGTCCTGATGCTCAGAGAAATCCTGCAATATTACATTGAATATCGCATTGAGATCATCACCCGACGTACCGCCTATGATCTGAAGAAAGCAAGAGAAAAAATGCATATCCTTGAAGGACTCATGATTGCCCTGCGGAACATCGATGAGGTCATTAAGATCATCAGACAGAGCAAAGAGGTAGAGGAAGCAAAAAGCCGTCTGATGAAACGTTTTAATCTCTCAGAGATCCAGGCGAAAGCAATCCTTGATATGCGGCTGCAGAAGCTCACCGGCATGGAAATCGAATCTGTCGAAAAGGAGTACAATGAAACCAAACAGCTGATTGAAGAGCTTGAAGCGCTCCTTGCAGATAAACAGATGATCCTTGCGGAAATCAAACGGGAGCTCCTGGAGATAAAAGAAAAATTCGGTGACGCGCGACGCACCCAGATCGTTGAAGGAGAAGCAGGCATCGATATCGAAGACCTCATCCCTGTGCAAGAAGTCGTCGTCACCATTACCAAAGATGGCTATATCAAACGCATTCCGACGGAAACCTACCGGACACAGCACCGGGGTGGAAAAGGGTTAATCGGCGTCCGGCCAAAAGAAGAAGATTTCGTCGTTGACTCATTTATCACCAGCACCCATGATTACCTGATGTTTTTCACCAACCACGGACGAGTCTACTGGATGAAAGGCTATAAGATCCCTGAAGGAGACCGTCATGCTAAAGGAAAAGCCATCATCAACCTCCTCCCGCGACTCGAGGAAGGGGAAAAGATTGAAACCGCGGTTCCCATCCATGAGTTTGACGATACACATTTCCTGATTTTTACCACAAAACAAGGAACCATTAAGAAAACGGTGCTGTCCGCCTACGGGAACATCCGAGTGAACGGAATCATCGCCATTAAACTGGAGGAAGGCGATGAACTCATGGGCGTGGAGCTGTCTGATGGAACCAAGACCGTGATGATAGCAACCGCTGGTGGCCAAGCATGTCGTTTCAATGAACGAGAGCTACGACCCATGGGACGGGCCACGCACGGCGTCATCGGTATCCGGCTGAAAAACAAGAAAGACAGGGTGGTCGCCATGACCGTTGTCGACATCACCGGCTCATTATTTACCATCACGGAGAACGGTTTTGGGAAACGCTCACCTATCGATGAATATCGGATGACGCATCGAGGAAGCAAAGGAGTCCGTACTATTGTGACCAATGAGCGGAATGGAAGCGTCGTGTTCGTCAGCCAGGTCAACGATGAAAACGAATTGATCATCACGACAGAACACGGTATGACCGTACGAATACCGGTCCGGGACATCAGGGAACAAGGCAGGAACACCATGGGTGTACGGATCATGCGGCTCAATGAGGGCGACAAGGTCGTCTCCGTGACCATCACAAAGATACTTGAGGAAAACGGCAAGGAAGCGGCACAGGTCGAGGCCATGGAACGGATGCAGATTGGCATGGTTGAGGAAAAAACAGAACCTATAGAGGCACCAAAACCAAGTGTTGAACAGAAAGAACCAGCACAGGAAGTAAAAAAACAGGAACCGACCTTGGAACCGAAGCAGCCTGTAAAGAAAGAAGCGATGCCTAAGAAACCCATGAAGATTGCAAAACCAAAGAAGGAAAAACCTGCGTCGGTGAAGAAAATCAAGACCAGCAAGCCAAAGAAAGTGACCCTGAAACCAGTGAAAAAACCAAAGAAAACCAAGGGAAGATCAGCTAAGAAAACAAAGACGGTAAAGTCAAAGAAGGCACAATCAAAACCGGTGAGAAAACCTAAGAAAATCAAACCAGCCAAGAAGGTGAAAGCAAAGAAACCTCAGAAGAAAAAACCAAAACGTACATGATCGGTTAGGCTGTCGGAGCAGCAGGTGGTTTTTCTATTTCTTTTTTCTTTTTCTTCGGGCAGTCAGAATTGAGACATAACTCCCATGCCGGTCTGCCTTTCATTTTTACCTGAACGATTGGGGTGTCACAGGCATCGCACAGTTTCGTCGTCATCGTCAAGCCGCCTTGCTGAGGAAGCGAATAGGTATTCGTACACTCAGGGTATCCGGTACAGCCGACAAACCGTTTGCCTTTCTTTGACACCCGGACCATGAGGGATTTTCCGCATTTCGGACACGGCCCAATGGTGTTCTGCGCTTTGACCGCATTGTTGATGTTTTCCTTGATTTTTTCTTTCTCAGGCTCAAGCTCTTCCATCACTTTTGTCAGCATCAAACGTGATTCTCTGACGGTCTCCTCAAGTGTTTTCTTCCCTTCTGCGATATCATTCATGTCAGCCTCAAGCTCGGCGGTCATCTTTGGTTTGACGACATCACAGTTAATCAACGCATCAACAACAGCGATAGCTGTTGAGGTTGGAGTAGGAGTCCCCCCTATGACATATTTACGATAATACAATTTACTGATAATCTCATGACGAGTAGATTTCGTCCCAAGTGAGAGCTGCTCCATTTTTGCTATCAGCGCTCCTTGGGTGTACCGCT
>DATMXJ010000059.1:0-10440 GCA_035561675.1 Thermoplasmatota archaeon | reverse complement strand
ACAATTAACTCAAAATTGAATAACATACGTCTCTATTTAAATCTTCTTTTTCTTCAATAAAAAATAAATGATCACGCCAGCTGGTCCTGCGATTGATGTGATGATCACTTCGGTCGTGCTCATGACTTTGTGGACGTCCATGGTTGTTTTTTCCTCGATTTTTATTTTCTTGGTCCAACTCCGTAGCTGGAAGATCCTAGTCCTCATTATTTAGGCTTAACGATGACACAATACCAACATTCGAGACGGTAATATTTTCTGAAACAGAATAACTTCCCATACGATTTCAGGTGCATTACTCGTCAATCACCTTGTATCCCTTCTCAGGTCGAATATGGGAAATGACGAGGGGCGCTGGTTTTCCCTTTTGGGAGGGAATGTCTTGAACCTCTTTTACAGTGATCTGTACACCTGGGCCTGCTTTTTTCTGATGGATCTCTTTGATTTTTTCAAAAATCACATCAAGGGAGGGGCCGACATTTCTGAGGTCATCATCGATGATCACAAGGATGTCGATTTCATCGATTTTCTTCTGAACAATCTGAAATTGTTTCACTTTCCTTGTTTTTAGGTCATTAAGGATGCTGTACAGACTTGCGAAGGAAGCTGCAGGAAACACCCGTCCATCTGGTAATACCACACTATCACTTTTTCTTCCTTCCACACCGCCTTTCAGCACAGGTGTATGCAAACCACAGGGGCATCCGTCATCTTCAGAGATAGCGACCCAATCATCCATCCCGGTGTACCGCACGATAGGCGTCGCTTTGCCGTAGAGTCGTGTGACCACGATATGGCCTCGTTTTCCCTTTTCTACGGGTTTCATCTCTTCGTCGATTGCTTCGATATGGAAAAAATCATAGTTGATATGCCATGTCCCCTCATTGCATTCAAACGCCATCGGAGCACCGAGGGATTCTACGGATTCGTACACGTTATGCATTTTACATCCAAAGGTTTCCTCAACATAGGCTCTCGTGTACGGCTCAAGCACCGACCCGCCCGTAAGGAAGGCTTTTGGGTTGATGTGCTCCCCAAGCCCTTTTCGTTTAAAATAGGCGATTTGAAAAAATGTGGCAGGGTAGGAATATATGATATCTGGTTTGAATCGATCTAACTGGGCCACAATCTCTTTCATAGGGAGGAACGCATTGATGCTAAACCGTCTGTTTTTCCCATACACAAAGGAACCTTTGGAGTAAAAAAGGTTTTCAGCGGTCGAATCAGCCATATTGGGGTTGAAATTACCGATATTTGCTATCCGGGATGTCCGCCAGTTCAGATGGAGCTGATCATAGGTTCGTACGAGCGCACCGATCCCACCAATGAAAACGGAAAGATCCGTGTAAAGGGAAACCTGCTTGCCTGTGGAACCCGATGTTGACACGAGATGCGCGTTCTTTCTATTATAGTCCAGGGGGAGAAGTCCGTTTGGGTAATGAGCGACCAGATCTGGTTTTGAGACAAAAGGGATTTTTGTAGCGTCTTCTATCCCGTGAATATCCTGCAGCAGAAGGCCGGCTTCAGCGTATTTTTTATGATAGAGGGGGACGGTATCAGCATACTGAAGTGTCCGGAGGAACACCTTGTTTCGATATTTCCTGATTTTTTCCGAGGAATTGGTGTTCAATCTGCGCGTATCAAGGAGATAATTTTTTAGAAGAGGGAAAACTGACACAGGGTTGAGAAACGGGTTCATGGTCTTCTCGCGAGCATACAAATATTAATTAATATATTTTATTATTGCCTGAAGCGGCGTGACGCGTGAAATACACACTGAAATGTCTGAAATGCGGTAAGACCTACTCAGGAGATCATTATATCTGTTCTTGCGAGAATAAATGTGACGCGCTCTTAAAAACAGTCTACGAACAAAAAAGTCTCACGATCGATGAATCCTACCCTGGGATATGGCAGTACCACCAGTGGCTTCCGATACAAAAGATAGACCAACGCCTCATCGACCATGGGAGTTGTTTTCGAACCTATAGAAGCACAAAACTCGCGGCGCATCTTGGACTGCAGAACCTCATCATCTGCCTGAACGCATACCCACACTGCCATACGGGATCCTTCAAGGACCTTGAAGCAGAGGTCACCTTCCAACGTGTCATGAGTACGTTTGACGCAGGAAAACCACTCGTGATGTCCTCCGATGGGAACAACGCTATCTCCTTCGTCCACTATTCCAATGTGATACGGTACCCTATTTTCTTGTTTGCGACGGAAGATGCCCGCATCAAACGTATCTGGTCTTTTTCCAAATCCAACCTATACACACGTCTCTTTCCCATCTACGGTGATTACTATGACGCGATCAACCTAGCCAACCAATTCTCCAGAGTCGAAGGGTATCTTTCCGAGGGCGGTTATCGAAATGTTGGCCGTCGCGACAGCGTTGGAACCATGATGCTGGATGCAACACGATTCCTTGGCCGAATCCCGGATCATTATTTCCAGGCGCTCGGCTCAGGGCCTGGTGCGATCGCAGCATTCGAAGCAGCAGAACGACTGATCCTTGATGGACGATTTGGGAAAACTTTACCAAAAATCCATGGCTCTCAAAACCACCCATACGCCCCGATGTACGAAGCATGGATGAATCACTCTCGAACGATTGATGAACGGTTCCAAAAAGAGTCAGCAAAACAAATGATTGACCAGACCATGGCCCATGTGCTCACAAACCGCTTCCCAGCATATTCCTTAATGGGTGGCATCTATGATGTGTTAACAGAAACCAAGGGGGAGATGTACAGCGTCACCAATGAAGAAATCGAAAAAGCCCAACAATTATTCGAGAAACTCGAGGGCATCAGCATCGTCCCTGAGGCAGGGGTGACGATCGCATCCTTACAACAGGCATTAGAAAAACAAACGATCTCACCGCAGGAGTCCATCCTTGTGAACATCACTGGTGGTGGAAGAAAGGAAATCAAAAAAGAACGGATGCACATAGAACCGTATCGGTTCCTGACAAAAAAACTTCAAATCAGCCAAAGGACACTTGAGGAGAAAATACAACATTCTAAAGACCTCATCCAGCAAGCTCTTCAAACATACGGAGACAAGGTCGCTGTCGCCTGCAGCTGGGGAAAAGACAGCATGGTCCTTCTCCATCTTGCACGATCCATCAACCCCGATGTCCCTATTTTCTCCGTGTTGACCATCCATAAACCAAAGGACACCTTCGATTTCATCGTAAAAGTCGTACACCAATATCACCTTACACCACGGATTTACATGGTGGGTGAAACGATACCAGAGGTATTCATGGAAAACAACATCGAAGTCACCTTATTACCCATGGAGCAGTATCGGATACAAGAAGAAAAAATAAAAAATGAGACAGGTCATGAAATCTATTACGCGGACCCGGATCTCTGCTGTAAATTATTAAAAGTCGTCCCGGTCCGTTATGCATATACGACCCTTGGTCTGCAAGCTTGGTTCAGCGGATTACGATCCACCGAGGGATTTACCAGGAAGTATATCGCTGAAATTGAAAAAATAAGTGACCATGAGACAAAAATCAATCCGCTTCTCTCCTGGACCGAAGAGGAGATATGGAAGTACATAAAAAACAATAAGATACCTGCACATCCCTGGTACAAAAAGAAATTTTCCGATGGGCGAAAAATCCGGTCTTTAGGATGTGAACCATGCACTGTGCCTATCTTCGACCATGAAAGCGAACGAGATGGTCGATGGAGAAAAACCCTGAAAAAAGGCGGGGAATGCGGTATCCATACACGGTCAGCAAGTGAGAGGATATGAGAATCGCAAAAGGTTGTTGGTCCTGGGTTGCTCCCCCATTAGTTCTTAGTGTTTTGTTTTTACTACTCAGTTGGTTTTCTCTTTGGTTCCTTGCCGGTTTTATCCCTGTTTTTTGTGTCCTTGTTTTTTTCCTTATTTTCTTCCGTGACCCCGAGCGCACGATCGCCCCGGGGATCATCGCACCAGCAGATGGGCAAATCAGAGATATTAAGCAAGAGAAAAACCAGTGTCTCATCTCGACGTTCATGGAGGTCAACAACGTCCATGTCAACAGGATGCCTCTCGATGGCCGCATTACGAAGATGACGCATTTCCCAGGGTACCACCTGAGGGCTTGGAAAAAAGAATCGGATCTGAACGAACGGGTGGTGATTACCGTCGATTCAGCGATCGGTGAAGTCACGGTCGTACAACTCGCAGGGCTTATCGCTCGACGCGTCTACCCGTACATCAAAGAAGGGGACGTCCTTAAGAAAGGGGATCGTATCGGGATCATCAGGCTTGGTTCACGGGTTGATGTATACCTCCCTGCGGATATGATACAGTCAATCCCTGTGAAAATCGGAGATCCGGTAAAAGCAGGGGAAGATACCATTGCTTTTTTGAAAGAGAAATGAAGACTCTTACTCTTTTGCCTTGGTTTTTTTTGTCTTTTTCGTAGTTTTCCGTTTCGGTTTCGGACTAGGTTTTTCCTCTGTTTCTTCAGAGTGAGTTGGTTCTGGTGGTGCTTCTTCAGTTTCTGTCTCGGTCGTTGAGTCCTCAATGGATGTTGAAACATCAGAGACTTCGGCCTTTGAAATATATTTTGCATCGATACGTTCCGTGATATAAACATCCTTCCCTGCGCGATAGATCTTCACGCCATCTTCTATAGCTTTCTTCCCATCGATGTGTAAAATGAGGGGAATCTCGGTTCGAACCTTCCCCGCCTCAATTGCTTTTTCCATACTTCCGCTCAGATGGACGTGTTTACGATCGATAGGGTTCAAGCCCCCTTCGAGGATGATGTCGATTTCCTCTTCAGTGACCGGGTAATAAAAATCATCAATCTCCGCGAGTGGTAGATCATCAAGTCGGATGTCGATGGTATGCCCGTAGGTCGCCCGTATCATCCCACCATCTACCTGATATCTGCCCTTTGGATCGGTCAGTGCGATCGCTTCGACATGATGATCACGGAGCCATTGGAACCCAGACCTGCTCCCACCGACCGCTTCGACAAACTCAGAGATATCAACCCACCCGTGACCATCCATGGTCACTCCAAGTTTTTCTGGGAAATGGCGGAGGACTCCGGCCATGATACGACCAAGGGAGTCAAGCTCACGATCACTCATGAGAAACTTACCTTTTGTCTTACATATCGGACATATTTCCCCTCGGTAATACCCGTGTTCGTCACATTTTCCTAGCATAGTTTCACGTTCCGTAATAGCATAAGATGTATAAGTTTTTGTATTCCTTGTTCCATTACCCTGTTGGTGACCCAGTGGAACAAGAAGAAATGAAAAAACAAGCCGCGGAGAAAGCAGTTCAGTACATTGAAGAGGGGATGATTGTCGGACTGGGTACAGGCTCCACTGTTGAATTCGCAGTAAAAAAAATTGGGGAGATGGTAAAAAACGGTCTGAAAATCGAAGCAATCCCCACCTCGTTGAAAACCAAGAGGTTAGCCACAGAGCTAAAAATCCCGTTAATAGATCTTGATGATCGGGTCGAGATTGATCTTACGATCGATGGTGCTGATGAGGTCGATTCGAATCTGAATTTAATTAAAGGTGGTGGAGGTGCTCTCACCAGAGAGAAGATCATCGCGTACCATTCGAAGAAGGTCATTATCATCGTTGATGAAACAAAGATAGTAAAAGGTCTTGGATGCGACTGTTTCCTCCCCGTTGAGGTCACAAAGTTCGGCTGGTCAGCCACCAAGAAGGTATTAGAAGGATTAGGGTGTACAGCAGAGTTGCGCAAAATCATGGATGAAGCGTTCATCACAGATAACCAGAATTACATCATCGATTGTGATTTTGGGAAGATCACGGATCCTGAAACAATGGAGAAAGAGATTAACAACATCCCTGGTGTCCTGGAGAATGGGTTATTTATCGGTCTAGCTGATGAGGTTATCGTGGGGAGTAAACAAGGGATGATGACACTGGAGCGGCAAGATATCGTACAATAACCCTTGTAGTATCCTTAGAAGGATGGCTTAAACGAATGCTTTTCTCAGAGAACACAAAAGACGCCTTAAAGACAACAAAACAAAGGATGTCGAAATACCAAGATGAGTTTTTAGAGCAGCTCACAGCAATCGAGGTTGACGCCCATTGGTTCCGCCGTGTGTTCCATACGTTTGCTGCATCATTCTTATTCTATTATCTCCTGCCAGATGAAGAATGGATAAACGTAATCAAGATAATTGTTCCGGTGATACTCGTCTTCTGCCTGATAGTGATCGAGTATCACCGACTGCGAGGAGCCCTTGATCACCAACGCTTCTTCGGTCTGCGAAATTATGAGAAGAAACGACCAGCAAGCTACCTGTATTTTGGTATCGCCGTCCTCCTGTTATTTCTCCTGTTCCCTCAGCAAATAGCGATCCCCTGCATCCTGTGTGCCTCCTTCACGGACCCGGTCATTGGTGAAACGCGATACCATCTTGGGAAAAAAAAGGCGTACATAATCGGGTTTATCATATCCCTGTTCTTTTTCCTCATAACATGGTTCCGAGCAGACTGGCGGATACTGATACTTGTCTCTGTGATTGGCGCCGCGGGAGCCTTGGCTGGTGAGGCAAAGAAACTCAGATACATCGATGATGATTTCATGATTCAGATGCTCCCCGCCCTTCTCCTCTTGCTCTTCTGGCAAGGATCTCTGGCTTTCGGCATCAATATCCTACCACCAAAAATTATTCTACCGATATGAAGACGAATGTGAAAAAAATGAAAAACACAGACAATCAACGAATGATAACTATCCAGAGGTTATTATTACGGTTAGAGTTATGGTTTGCCCCGTTGCTTCTGTGTATCCCCCTCATCGTTGCTATGGTGTTCTTATTGGAGTGGTACCTAAAAGGATTTACCACCGGATCTTCTGAGTACGACGGGGAGTTACTCCTTGGTCTGCTTCTGTTAGTCGGAAATCTCGTGTTCGACATCCCGTTTGTACGTTCCTTACGAACGCTCAAAAGAAAACAATGACCGGTTTTATTGTTCCGTGGTTTTTTTCGCTCTTCGGAGGTGACGATAGATGAAGTACAGACATCCTACGATGAGGAGAACAACAATGACAAGGTCAAGGTTTTCCATATACTGACTGACCTCATTCCAGTGCTGACCAAGGAGGAAACCAAGGTACGTAAGGATACCGTTCCACAATGCTGCACCAAGGATAGTGTACATTGTGAATTTTTTCACATTCATCTTTCCGATGCCAGCAATCAGCGAAATGAGATGGCGAACGACCGGGATAAGCCGAGCGAGAAATATGGTAAGATCCCCTCGTTTGTTGAACCATGCTTCTGTTTTTTTAATATCTTCTGAATTAACGAGAACATACTTCCCATATCTTTGAACAAGATTATGCCCCTGTGTTTTTCCTATGTAATAAAAAATAAGTGAGCCAGTAATGCTCCCAAGGGTGCTGACGAGAATTACGAGAACTGCATTAAAAGAACCTTGTGCGACAAGGAACCCTGCAAATGGCATGACAAATTCTGAGGGCACAGGGACAATCATGCTTTCAAGCATCATGAGAAAAAATATACCGGCATAACCAAGTTGAGAAATTGCCGAAAGGGCAAAACTCCCGATAAAAGCAAAAATACCTGTGAGAAATGACATTGGTCGCCAAGGAACATCAAGCAGGGTTATTAATACTTCATTCTGTCTCGTTATTTCATAAATCTCGATGTACAAATAGTCGGTAAAATAGTAAGACTTGCGAGTAAGGAAAACAGAATTAAGACCATAACAAGAATACTGAATTGATGTAGGATTGGAATGTTCACTGCAAATGTTGCAAGGAGCGCAACCATGGTTGTTGTGGCTGCTCCAACGATAGACCACCCTGAGGTTTCAATCGTTGTTTTCATCGCTTCAATTTTTGAAACGCCTTTGGCGATTTCTTCTTTCATCCGTTGTGTTGTTTGAATACTGTAATCTATACCCGTACCAATCATGATTGACGCAACAGTAATATTGACGACGGAAAGTGGAATGTCAAGCATGACAAGGGATCCTGGTTCCCACATAAGGACAAAGAGGACAGGAAGCAAAGCCAACCCTCCGATCAGAAGAGAATTGAATCCTATGATGAGACAAGCCAGGACCAATAAAAGAGCTACGATAAGAGCTGATGCTTGGGAGCCCATGATTTGTTTATTCACTTCAACACTGACGACATCTTGGCCGGCGAGTTTCGAGACAACACCGTTTTGCGGGATGCTCGCACTCTGAGCGATATCATTTATCTGATTCACGAGCGTCTCTAATTCTGCAGTGCTTGTCCCCGTTGAAAAGGACACGACGATAATGGTCTTTGAATATTCTTCATCCACCAACCCTTTCTTTGCTATCTTATCGAGGATAATACTATCGACACCTACGAATTTTGCAATTTGTTGAAGGAGTAAATTTCGTTCGAAAATATCGTTAACTTTTTTGATTTCATCTGCAATCGAGTACGCAGAAGCACCAGTCGCTCGTATTTGATCCTCCATGTTATAAATCGCTTTAATAACTTCAGGGTCGGTAAGTCCCTGAGCATCGGTTTCGACAAGAAGTGCATTGAAATTTGCTCCTTTCCCAAACTTCTGCGAATACTCAAGGAGTTTTTGTACTTCCGGAATTCCCCCAGGAGCCATTTCGAGAAAGTTCACATCGGTTTTCACCTGAGGAAGGACGATGAGAGAGAGGATTGCAAAAAAACAAGACACCGCAAACAATCGCTTTCTGTTGTCCACGACAATATTAGCGAACCGTTTCCACCCATGATGCACCTCATGTTTCTCAAATTTCAAAATGAGACACAGACAAGGGACAAGAATCGTCGCAGAAATAAACGCAAAGCTGATCCCAATAGCGCAACCGAAACCAAAGGTCACCATCGGCGGCATGTTCGACGTCATCAGCGAACCAAAACCAATGATCGTAGTGAGAGCGCACATTAACACTGCCTTTCCAGTTCGTCCCAAGGTGCATTCTACTCGTTCAATTTTATCACTCAGGGTACACTCTTCTGCGAAACGATTTGCGTAATAAATCGAATAATCAATACCAAGACCTAGGAGAAGAGCCGCAACAGCTATGGTTAAAATTGTTAACTCAGGCTGAACAATGCCAAGAACTCCAAATGTTAAAACTAATGAGTAGCTGAGAGGGAGGAAACCAATGATAAAACCTTTCAGGGTCCTATGGAAAAAGAACAGGTCAATGGCGACAAATAACGCTGCAAGCGGAAAGACAATCGTGAGAGATTGGAACGTCTGGGCTCTCATTGCTCTTTGTGCAGCAAGACCCCCTGTTATTGTCATCTCGGAATAACGAGCGTCCTTTTGTATTGCTCCTTTTAGGTCTTGGAGAATCTGGTCATAATTTGCATTATCTGCTAACTGGAAAATCATGACAGTATCCTGATATGTATTGAGGAAGAGGGTGCCTTCCATTGATTGGATACGAGCCATGTAGGTGTTGATTAATGTTGGATCATCAGGAATCTCATATTTTCCGGTACCACCTAAATTATAAGGTAATTCAGGTTTTGCATTTTCCTCCTTTATCAGCTGAGCTATACTCGTGACTGAGAAGATACCGTCCGTCTTTCCTTTATCAAGTTCGTACGTGTTAATCTTGGTACTCACCCGATCCATCTCTCGAAGGACATACGGGTCACGGATATCATCGGCGTTGATATACACGACAATAGTAGATCCTATCTGGAACTCCTGATTAATTTTGTTCCAGAGTTGGAGCGTTGGGTCGTTTTGCGGGAGGAAAGCAGTGAGGTCAGACTGCATATATACATTACGGATCTGAATTCCGATGATGATAGTGATAACCGTGTAGACAATGAGAACTGTTTTCGGTCGTTTCACCAAAAGTGTGGCTAAAGAGTGCGCTATTTTCATAGTTCACCTCTCTGGTCATCGATCGTGATTTGTACGTACTTGTTCCCGTTGGATTTCCCGGTCAAGTTAGCGATTTTGTTAAGCCGTGATTCGATGATTTTGACTCGACGCTGCAGTAACAGAATAGGTGAAACCGCACTATAAAGGTAGGGATTTTTCCCAATGCTGTCCGTTTTGATTTTTTCCCTGAAAATGACCTTATTATCATACATCTTAGAAAGGAGCTCTCGGACGGTGCTAGGATGGAGTTTGGTGCCTCGGATGATCTCCTCACTCCGAGCCCGATTCTTCCGAAGTAAGTAGACATATATACGAGACTCTGCCCTGGAATCCAGTAACTCATGGACTGCTGTCTCAATGTTTTTATCGATAGGAGAACGGGCTTTTTTCATGACTGCGCACCATATTTATGTGATACTTTTAATAAAAAACGTTGGTTTCTGAGTTTAAATACCTTTCCATTTTGTCGTTTCTCAGCCGACAAAACATTTTATCGCCTAAAAAACGATAAAAATACTAAGAATGCAAAG
>DATMXJ010000058.1:0-6889 GCA_035561675.1 Thermoplasmatota archaeon | reverse complement strand
CGGGAGATGAAGGAGCTGTGCAGGTTTTTCACAGAGGAGGGCTAGGAGAGTATCAAGAGTGATCTGTCCTTTTTTCATCGCAGCCAGGAGCAGGGGATAGAGGGTTTCAACCCCGGGTACCCCTGAAGGGGCACTGTCGAAATCAACGTTTTTTTCTTCCTCTGTATGAGGCGCGTGATCTGATTCGAAGATATCGATGAGTCCATTATTAATACCATACCAGAGAGTATCACGATCATAACTCGATCGGATCGGGGGATTCACCTTATAGAACGCTTGTTTCGTATTCAGACTATGAACATCGAAGAACAGATGATGAGGAGTGACTCCGACACTCATGTTGGTCGGTCGTTTCCGAAGCACCTCGAAGCCTTCACAGGACGAGAGATGACAGATATGAATAGGGGAGGAAAGACCATGAGTGTTCTGGAGGATAGCCCTGAGTGCGGCTTCTTCACATTCCGCGGATCGACACCGGAGATGATCAACAAGACTCTGTTCTCGATCCCTATGTATTTTGAGACAATGCTCGTCTTCTGCATGGAGGAGGGTAATCTTCTTTGTTCGATTGGTTTCTACTAATGCGACCCTCAGATTTTGTGGGCTGAGCCGAAGGGAATGGGTGCTGTTTCCTAAAAATATTTTAAAACCAGCACATAACGTGGAGAGTTCTGCAAGCCTTCCGATATTCTCATCGCTTACAGCGGCATAGAGCCCGAAATCGACAACGTTTTTTTGTGACGCAAGATGCGTCTTCTCCCTCAGGGTCTGCATGCTGATGGTTTGAGGCTGAGTATTAGGCATATCAAAGACACAGGATATCCCGCCAAAGGCAGCTGCTGCGGACCCGGTCGAAAAATCTTCTTTATGGGTAAAACCAGGGTCGCGGAAATGCACATGAAGATCAATACCAGCAGGAAGGATGAGGTTGGTACCAACGTTGAGATGAGTGTCTGCTTTCAGGGTTTTTTTTATATCAACGATTTTTCCTTGTTCAACAGCAAGACAGGCTTGTTCGAATGATCCGTTGTGGTAGATTTTCCCTTCAATCGTGAAATCCGTCAAGGTGCGTCTCCTGGATAGGTCCATGAGGTTTTATTTCAGTAAAGATCTGTCCCTGAAACTTTGAAATCTTTGTGTTTTTATCGAACCAGGCATCAGGGGATAATCCTGCTTTCATACATGTATGCGAAAGGTACTCTTCCGTTTCCCATGCTTGTTCGACAGGGACCTGAGGGAGCAATAAACCTTTATAAAAACCGTGCTCCACGATTAATCCGTCCCTCCCAATCTCGATCTGTGCAGGATATTCTTTCGGTTCTTTTACCCTAATGAGTTGTGGTGTCGTCAGTATGGTGATTTCTACGAGAACCGCATCAAGTTCTTCTTCCTGCAAAGGTGGAAATCTTGGGTCTTGGGTGACGGATTGAGCAGCTTCGATTATCGCAGATTGTAACGACATCACAGGGAGAGGAATGCCAATGCAACCTCGTAACTCGTGGTCCGGGTACGTATGGAGTGTGACAAAAACCCCTTGTTTTTCCTGAAACAACGACCCAAGAGCAGGTATGGAATTCTCCGTCTGCTGGACATAGTTCTGGATGATCTGTCGTGCGAACTGAATCGCCTTTGTCCCTTCCTCTAGATTCAACATCGGGGATAGTATACAGAGAAGTATTAAATAAAATGTGGTGGAGAGGGAACGCTCCTCTCCTTGTTTAGGTTGATTGTTCTCGTGTCAGAACGATGTTAAACACTTTTGGTGCTTCTCCGCTGCTCGCTGTGATTCCTCCGGTGCCGATGTAGGTGACGTTCTGCCCGCTTTCATTGACAAGTTGTTCGACGGTCACGTTATAGGAACCTGGCGTAAGTTCGATGGTGTACATTCCATTGGCGTTGGTCTTCACATTAGTGGTGATCGCAGTGTTATTCTTAATGTTGAGGTCTTTGGTGAAGAAAATGGTCATGTTTGCTTTTCCTGAGCCATTGTAGGTTGCACTACCACTGACGGTTACCGATACTTTTGTCAAAGAGAGATTATACGATGCAGTCCCTTGACCTTGGAAGAGAAGGAGTTTTCCTGTAAACGTATACACAGTGGTACTTCCTTCTGTTTTTTTGACCGTGACATTATAGGTTCCTGGGATGAGTGCTGCGGTATAAGTCCCTTGTGCATTCGATGTCGCTACGCTTTGTTTGGTCGCAGTATTGTTGGCAACGGATTTGTCCGGCGCGAAAGTGATCGGGATTCCAGAGATTGGTGCGTCCTCATACCTGGTAGATCCACTGACATTGACAGGTGCGTAGGTAAGTGAGATGTTCACCCAGGAGGTCTTGTTCACGGTAAGTGTGATTGCTTGCGAGGTGCGGAAATCAAGATACCCGGTGCTTGCATTGACTTTTGTCGCATTCAACGTGTATTCTCCAGGGATTAATGACGGGAACGCATAGGAACCTGAGGCTCCAGTGGTCACATTCGCGACTGATAGCTGAGCACCATTGAGTTTGGTGTAGGTCAACTGGATGTGTACGTCGCTTTCTTCCTCGCCAGCGGTGTATTTCTTATCACCATTGCTGTCCTGATAGATCACACCTTTGATTCCAGCGAGTTTTGGTTTTGAAATATTATACGTGTTATTGTTAGGCTCGATATTGATGCCTTTTCTGTTCAGGAGGGTATAGTTACCTTCCACAGCAGAGAGATTGTATTTACTCGGGTATAAATTCCTGAAGATATAGTGTCCTTGGGCATCGGTCGTCACCGGTTGAACCGGGTTGCCGAAATAATAATCATCTAATCGAACGGTGATACCGGAGAGTGGTGTATCAATAGCGGGTTCATACGAATTATTGTTGTTGTTATCCTGATACACAAATCCTTCGAGGGTCGAGAGGTTTACCTGAACGCTGAAAGCCCGTGAATATTTCGAGCCATTCATACGCATGGCTTCCGCATCAGTGACCGGTGCATACAACACATCACTGGTACTGTTAAACTTGATGCTTTTCAGGAAAACATCATTGGCGTAGGTGAAAATCAATGTAATGTTCCCACCAGGAACTATAAGATTGAAGCTCCCATTTTGATTGGTCGCCATATAATCATGCGGGAACCCATATTCATCCAATACAGCCACAGTCACATAGGGAAGCTGGGTGTTATTACAGGAAATCGAACCGTTAAAGAAAGCCCCTTCATAATATTTCGCGATAACCACTGCGCTTCGCCCCTGCCCATAATACGGGTAGGGTGAAACATAGGCTGGGACGAAATGCTTCATCGCATAACAGGGGATCTGTTGACTGGGGATTTGATAGACTCCATTCGAATCCTGTTGAGCAGGGGCTCCAACGTAGGCACGGTAGAACATGGTATTGAAATAATCAGCTTTATAGACGGTTGATGTCCCAGTGACGGCGACACGGTTTCTCTGCTCCTGAGGCATGTCGTTGAGTTCCTTTGCGGTCCATTGACCATCAGCACCCTGAGATCCATCGGTGTTGACTGTGTAACCGGTATAGACAACCTGAATAAAGTCGTCCTCAGGATTAAAGAATTGCTTTCCAGTGGTTCGAAGTGCTGTTAAGATATTGCTTTTATCACCAAGGAACGCGAAGATGTTGAAAATCTGCTCATCATAACCTTCCACCCCATAATATCGAATACTGTACCCTGTCGTTTGCTGAATGTCATGATACAACCAGGTGATTTGTTCATCCGTTAACGTATTGTTTAACAGTTGTTCTATGTCATGATAATACGCGTTTTCAGGATATTGCTCACCAACAGAGAGCAGTATGCTGAGATTTTTGTCGTACTCTATTCCGATGGGTTTGCCCTGCGATGGAGATAGTGTAGGATTAAGCATCCAGGAAGTGATCAGGGTCGTATTGTTATTCCCCAGATGTTTCTGTAGAGCGGCGATGACCGAATCAGAGAAAGCCACTCCGTTGTTATCTTTTCGATTTCCTTCTAATAAACGAACAATCCAGACTGCGACACCTTCTTTCTCGCTTTTTGCGGTATGGAAATTTGACGCTGGCGGAATCCCGTCTTGGAAATTGTCCGCAACCGTTGGATGTCCCCCGACCGCGACTTCATAAAACCCATAGTCCCACCAGGAGATGTACCCTGGTCGTTTCTTTGGTTCGGCGATGTTTGCATCTTGTTTGTGTAACCACTGGTAGGCGGCAACCCAGTATTGTTCTTTGTAGGTACTTGAACCAAACGCAGAGGAGTGATTCTTACCGAAGAAATCATATTTCATATTGCTGGTACCGTTTTTTGATGCTGCGGAGGGTACTGCTGCATCAAGTGCGAGGTATCCATTCGGGATCAAGATAAGAAAAGCGATAAAGAGAACCCCGAAGATATGATAGATCCTCACTCCTTTTCGTATGCCTCGGAAACCACCACCAGCATTCCGTATGTTTCGAGCCATTTGCTTGTAATCAATCTTGCTTATGAGGAACCAAATAATCCATCCTGAAAGCAGAGCGATAAATGGCACCATATCATTGAGGAAACGACCAGCAGTCGAGGTC
The DNA here is from genome assembly GCA_035561675.1 of Thermoplasmatota archaeon. Taxonomy (GTDB): domain Archaea; phylum Thermoplasmatota; class E2; order DHVEG-1; family DHVEG-1; genus SM1-50. Next base: position 2,344 of record DATMXJ010000058.1, on the reverse strand, counting down.
AACCAGATGTTGATGACGAACAAGGTAAGGATCATGAGGTAATCCCGTCGTCCTTTCTGTTTCACATATTGATAGATAAGGAAAACAAAACCGGCCCAGGCAAGCCAGTATAACGCAGGCCCATAGGACATGACCGTCCGACTCATATTATATGTCCCTGCCTCTGCGATCGTCAAGGATACTTTCGACCCATAAATTCCAGCACCGTATAATATATCAGCGATTGAATTTAAAGGAGCAAAAAATGAGAACATGGTTGGATACTTAAATACGACATAAAGGAAAACAGCAGCACCAACACCAATAACAGCGACGAAGGGGAGGGAAAGAACCCAAGGTATCTTTTTTCTTTTAAACAGGATGCAGATACCACCAAAGATCAGGATACCAATTGCTAAGAAGAACGGGAGATCCAAGAGGACGCCACCCGCATAGGAGACAGGCCATGAGACGATAAACCCGGTGAACAGCGCAATAGCAACGCTCATGATGAACCCTTCTTCAACTTTATTTGTATAGAGATCGATGATGAGTTGAACGACCGCGTATATGGTGATTATCGTATAGAGAAACTGCGCTTCTACCCAGACCATGGAAAGGGCGGCCAGTGGGACACCTGCAAGGAGTGCGTACAGAACACGTCGTAGGGTATCTTTTTCTTTGAAGCTTTTGATAAGGAATAAAAACGTCAGGAAGTATAAAAGGAGGTTGAAGGAGTCATGGTCAAACAGGGCATATGCAGATCCATGCCCTGAGCTGATATGGATAGGTATGAGTGCGATTAAGAGCGCAGCGATAAGACCTGCTTTCTTGCCGAATAAGATTTTTCCGATGAAATAGACAGGGAAGATAAGCAAGGCTCCGAAAAGCGCTGGGACAAATTGCATCGCATATCCTACTGCATTTTCTTCGCTCATAAACGGGGTGAGCAATTTGCTAAAACCAATCGCAGACATAACGAGTAATGGGGCACGTCCTCCTGATTTCCCGAATGGATAAGCAAGGAGGGGATCACTGGATGAAAAATACGGAAAGCGACCAGTTTGTACGGTGTTATCTACGAGTCTCATGTTATAGTATGGGTCAGGACCTGATAGATAGTAGGTATCTGCGAGGGTTGTTCCATCTGGGTTCACATTCACATTTGATACGATGTTGAAATAGGAGTTCATGAAGAGAACCAAGAAGAATATCGCTATCAGTGTGACCCCCATCCACCAGTTTTTCTTTACGCGAAATCGTTTTCGTTCTGGGGCGGCTGTGACCGGTGTTGATTGCGACGATGGAACTGGTTCTGATTGCATTGGCATTTTAAATTGTGCTCGTTTCCGCATAAGTTTTACCCTCGGTTGGTTACAACCGTAAATTGATGGTCTTATAAATAACTTATCTCCAAAAGAATCTCCTTAATTTTTTGTGTTTCAGATTGTTTTCAGGAGGGTTTCTGCGATACATTCAGCGGCGCTGACTTTACTATACTCCGTTTCTATCGTATCCGTTGATATGATCTCATCGCAATCTGCAGCGAGGAGTTTCTCTTTTGCGCCACCCACAAATAACCCATGAGTGCAGGCGACCGAGACAGAGGCCGCACCCTGTTTCTTTAATTCCTTGATGGAATGAGCCATGGTGCTGCCAGTGGAGATGATGTCATCGATGATGGCGACGTGTCTCCCACGAGCATCAAGTTTTTTCGGGGTTATTTTTACGGTCGACCCATCGATGCGCGTCTTTTCCAGGTAATCGTACTCGCAGTTGATGAGTGCAGCTGCTTCCTTGGCTCGCTCTTTTGCACCTTTATCAGGGGCAAGGACGAAATCAATGTTTTTTTCTTTGAGGTACTGAGCGATGGATGAGACAGCGGAGCAGCAGTATGCTGGAACCGTGAAGAATTTCAGAATATGCTCCTTGTGCGGGTCAACGGTGATGACACAGTCAGCATGCAGGCTGATGTGCTGGGCGATGGCTCTGGCGCTGATTGCTTCACCGTCTTCGAATTTTTTATCTTGCCGGCTGTAGCCAAAATAAGGGAGGATGACTGTAATCGTCTTCGCACCTGCCTCATGGACAGCATCCTGAAGAAGAAAGAGTTCGACAATTTTTTGGTCAGGGTATGCGGTTTGAACGATGAGGACGTCCTGACCTGCTATGTTGTCATGGAGGCGGACGTAAAATTCATCGTCAGGGAATCGCTTGTAGGTGGTTTGCACTTGCGGTTGTTGAAGTCGGTTCGCTAGATTTGTCGCAACGTTTTTTGCTGAGGTTCCCCCAAGTATAAACATAAAGCGACACCGTAAATGGTCCATGTCTTTTTAGTGATTTCGTAAGAAAGTTTTTATAAGAG
>DATMXJ010000057.1:0-4866 GCA_035561675.1 Thermoplasmatota archaeon | reverse complement strand
CCTATTAGCAGAACCAAACAATGAAAAACTCACTATTCAAGACACCATGGTAAACAAAGATGATGACAGCCTGCAAGAAAGCTACAACCTACAATATACCATATATTTCTCAGAGACAGACCTCAACTTTGGTACATTCCAAGGCTACGATTTCATAACAATGAAAGAATGTTCGTATCTGACCGAGTACGGAAAACCACTACTCCCAGTAAAACACCTTCTGATAGCGTTACCAAATGACATGAGCGCAACAAACATTCAGATCATTTCCCTTCAAAAACAATCATTACAAGGATGGTACACTCTCTATCCGGCTCAACGACCCCAAAAGATCGGAGAGATTTCAGATTCTACTCTTGATACACCTCTTACTAGAGCAACGTACATGTCACCATTCCCCTACCCGGAACGACTTGTGGCATTAGGACCGCAAACTGATCTTGCCGGTCAAAGCATGGTCGATTTGACCATCTATCCACTTCAATATCTTCCTCTTCAAAAAAAATTGAATCTAATCACTTCGATTACCTTAACCATCGAGGGAAGCAGCGGATATATTTGTGGTGATTATTTATCCGAACACATATCTGACACAAGCCGCGACATGTATCAACAAATGATACAAGACATGGTCGTTAATCCAGAAAATGTTGCTCTTCAATCTTCACCAAGTCCTCAACCCCTTGGTGTTGGACCAGGTGATTATGACTATGTGATCATCACACAATCAAGCTGGGTCAGTGCGTTCCAGCCCCTTGCCGACTGGAAAACACAGAAAGGAGTCCCTGCTGCGATAGTGACAACAGATTGGATTTATAACTCAGGTGGGTATAGTGGATCGAATGTTCAAAAAATCAAAGCATTCGTACAGGATGCTTATACCGTCTGGGGGACGATCTATGTGCTATTGGGTGGTGACATCAATGTTGTCCCATGTTATTATAAGACCTTTTCAGATGTTGATCCAGATCCAGTCCCAAACGATGTGTACTACGCTGATTTTGATAGCGACTGGATCTGCGAAGTCAACATCGGACGAGCATCGGTCACCGGTCCAGGAAGTGGCACCGGACAGATAGGAACCTTCATCAATAAGATCATGACATACGAGACAAACCCGCCATTGACGAATTACGCAAAAAAAGCTGGGTTCTTTGGTTTCGACCTCGATGATATTACTGACGCAGAACAATGTAAAATTACCATTAAGAACACGTTTATTCCAGCTAGTTGGACCATGACAACCGTCTATGATAGCCAGGGGGGAAACCATTTCACAAACGTTATCAATGCACTCAATGCAGGTCAGAATTTTGTGAACCATGCGGATCATTCGAACAATGATTGCATGGGGACCGGCTATGTGAATCATGACTTGCTTATGTATAGTGCTGATATGGATGCTTTAACGAATGCAAACAAACAGACTATCTTTTACTCCATGGGTTGTGATCCTGCTGCGTTCGATGTCTCAAATTGCATCGCAGAACATTTCGTACGAAACAGCAACGGGGGCGGAATCGCTTTCATCGGGAACTCACGATATGGCTGGTACGAATGGGCTACATATGATACCTTATCCATGGGATTTGATATCCATTTCTTCCAATCAATGTTTCAGGAGAACCTTTACCATTTGGGAGTTGCATTCTCAGATCATAAGAATGACGGATACCAACAAGCTCCCGGGGATGAATATTACCAGTATATCTTTACTGAACTGACCTTACTTGGGGATCCAGAACTACCGGTCTGGACTGAGAATCCCTCGGCATTCGTCGTAAGTCATCCATCCACGATCCCGCTTTCCTCTTCTTCTTTTACCGTCCATGTTCAAACAACTGGTGGGAGCAATGTGCAAAATGCATACGTGTGCCTATGGAAGGGTGATGAGATTTACGAACGTGGTTACACCAATTCCGCAGGGAATGCTCCTTTCACGGTCTCACCAGAGACTGGAGGAAGTATGCAGGTGACGGTAACTAAGCAGAACTACCTTCCTTCGGAGACCACCGCACAGGTCATTGAAAATAATCTACCTCCATATCAACCCAGCTCCCCCAACCCTACGAATGGTGCGACAAATATACCAATCAACAGCGATCTGAGCTGGATCGGTGGGGATCCAAACCCTGGAGATACGGTCACCTACGACGTCTATTTTGGCACAAGTAGTAATCCTCCAAAGGTAGGATATAATCAATCGGCAGTATCCTACGATCCAGGTACTCTGAACTATGTGGCGACCTATTATTGGAAGATTATCGCTTGGGATAGTTACGGGGAATCGACAGCAGGATCGTTATGGGTCTTCTCCACTAAGCCAAATAGTCCACCGGTATTCGGTTCACCATCACCAGCGAATGGGTCAATCGGAAATCCCTTAAGTTTTACTTGGAGCATCTCGATCAATGATCCGGATAGTAGCATCTTCTCATGGTCTATTCAGTGTAGCAACGGACAGACAAACAGTGGGACTGGTGCGACAAATGGGACAAAGACACTTGCCCTCGCCGGTTTAAGCCTTTCAACGACCTACACAGTGTGGGTGAACGCGACTGATCCAGGCGGAAGTGGTCTGTACACAAGAAAATGGTACATCTTCACCACACTCTCAGATAGCGTACCACCGACAACGACTGTGTACTTCACAGGGACTCTTGGAGATAACTCTTGGTACGTTAGCCCAGTCATGATAACCCTGATTGCAACGGATGATATGACTGGTGTGGACTACACGATGTACAACCTTGATTCAGCCAGCTGGAATATCTATACAAGCCCGTTCACTGTTTCAGATGATGCTACGCATACCATAGAATATTACTCTGTTGACAACAATGGGAACATAGAGCCAGTGAAATCCGCTGATTTCAAAATCGATCAGAAACCACCGATGACAACCCATACGTTCTCAGGTGATGAGGGTAAAAATGGTTGGTATCTCACACTTAATATTATCCTAAATGCAGTTGATAATACTTCTGAAGTCGATCATACCTATATCAAAATTGACAACAGTGTGTGGACAGAATACACAGTTCCCATTGTTTTTACTTCTGATGGAATACATACTTTCGAATATTACTCAGTTGACAACGCTGGGAATGAGGAACCAGTAAAAGGTCCTTTTACCATCAAACTAGACCCTACCCCCCCGATGATTACTCTTACCAAACAACAAATCGATCTCTTCACCATCAAATTCATTGCAGAGGTAAGCGACGGGGTAAGCGGTGTGGACTATGTTGAGTTCTTCGTCGATGGAGATTTACAAAATAATGATACCATAACTCCCTATGAATGGATATGGAACGGATTTGGGGATTATACTGTCACAGCAACCGTCTATGATAAAGCAGGCAATTCAAAGAGCCAATCGATGAGCACACCTAATGGTTATAATATCCAGACGCTCTTTAACCCATATCAAATCCAGGATGTTGCCGTGAAATATCAGATTAGAGCGTAAGAAATCTGATTTAGATGTTTACCGTCCAGTTACCAAGTATTGCATTCGTTGGTAAATACGTCAATGTGACTGAAACATCACCAACAGGATCTAAAACAAATATATTATCACCAACCGTAACAAATGTAGTAATCGTATCGGTAATACCAATTCTAGCAAGACCCTTTTGACTACCGTCCTGAACCTGCCAGTTTGCGGTAGCAGGCGTCGTCGTAATTTTTATGTCGCTCCATCTTACGTTTGCATCAATCGACTCAATTATGATTCTATTGATAGATGAATCAACTGTACAATCAATAGCTGGTGTTCTGTTGGTTCCTTGTTGGCCTTTTTTTGTTAATATGAGATTCGCAGGGTAAATCACACTGTCTCCGATCCTCTTCAATGTCACAACGGTTCCATCGTTTGAAATTACATACGTATAGCACACCGCATTATCATAGAGACAGAGTTGATTACCTGTAACATTCCATGTGCCAGTGTCGTTCATTGAATCGGCAGAAAGACCCTTCTCTAATGTGCTGTCACTGTTGAATTTCCATTGGTACGGACTCCCAAATGTATTATCTTCCCATTCTCCGATAAAACGACTGTCTGCATTCCCATTACCAAGAAAATTAGTACCACTTTGGAGGTATACGATGATAATCAAAATGATGATCACCACTGCAGCGATTGCTAAAAGACCTATGACTAATTTTTTCCTGGGTTTCTGTTTTTTTGTTGGCACCACCGAACCCTGATGGTGTTCCTCTTGTTGTTGCGGCTGAGATTGTACCGGAGTTACTTGTTGTTGTTCAACAGTTTTTCCGCATACTGTACAGAATTTCGAACCTTCAATGAGTTCAGCTCCACAATCCGAACAATGATCTGTCATATTTTGTCCCACTCCTATGTTAAAATTTATATAACAATTTGTGATTTAAAAACATTCCTTTATAAACGAACATTTTTCATGCTCACAATATTTTATGTTAGTCATATTTTTTTTATCAGGAAAGCCGACGGAGGGATTTGGACCCCCGACCTGCTGATTACAAGTCAGCCGCTCAACCGGGCTAAGCTACGTCGGCGTGTTTCGTAGCGGTAATATCTAATCCTATATAAAATTCTCTTGGTGCGTACGATTTAATTCTGTGAATCAATACTTCAGTTAAGATATAACCCTGTCTCTTTGCGGTTTTTTTCAAAGAAGAAATCCTTCCTTCGATCTCTTCCTCGCCTATAATATCATAATAATGTACTTTACATGTTGGTGCTGCGATGGACAACGCAACTGAAAAAAACTTGTATGCAGAAAATGGAAGGTTCATGATGATCTGATCAGCTTTTGTTGGAATTATTTTTTCCGCGTCTTTCGCATCAGCATGGATGACTTCAACGGTCTGTAGGAC
>DATMXJ010000056.1:0-4691 GCA_035561675.1 Thermoplasmatota archaeon | reverse complement strand
GCAACAACCGTTTTGTTCAAAAAATATGATACGACTGAACTGAAAGAAGCATTCATGATGGTTTCGACGCCGAACATTTCTGATGCGATGCATAAACAAGGAGCGTTACAAGGGATACGACCGATCCGCCCTGGATTTCATATGGTCGGTCAGGCTCTCACCGTACGAACCATCGATGGTGACTGGGCAAAACCCATTGAAGCAATCGATAAAGCAGAGCCAGGAAGTATCCTCGTCGTTGATGTGAACCAAGGCAGAACAGCGGTATGGGGAGAACTTGCGACCTGGAGCGCAAAGCTTCGAGGTCTTGCTGGCGTCGTCATCGACGGGGCGGTCCGCGATTACGATGATTTAGTAAAAATCAAATTCCCAATCTTCTCCCGCTATATCGTCCCAAACGCAGGGGAGCCAAAAGGACTCGGGGAAATCGGTGCTGAAATAACCTGCGGGAACCAAACCATACGGACCAGTGATTGGATCATCGGCGATGATTCAGGAGTGGTCGTCGTACCACAAGACATCGCACAGGAGATCGCTAACCGCGCACTCGATGTCAAAGAACAGGAGAACCGCATCCGCGAAGAAATCAAAAACGGTGGATCACTTGGCAGTGTTTTAAAGCTCAAAAAATGGGAGAAAAAAATCGGATGACCAAAGTACTGTTCTTTACAGATATCACAAAACTCCCAGAAGCGCTTTCTTTCTTTCCACTCGATAGTTTCGCGGGAAAAAAAGTACCAGTGAAACTCCATATGGGGGAGAAGAAAAACCCGTATTTCGTCAAACCAGACCTAGTGAAAAGGGTGGTCGATGAACTTAAAAAAGCCAAAGCAGAACCATTTCTTTTTGACACCACGGTTGCCTACCATGGATCTCGACATACAAAAAAAGACTATCAAATACTTGCAGACCACCATGGATTTACGATGACAAATGTTGGTTGTACCGTAGTCATCGATGACACAGGTGTACCGACTGTTGTTGAAGGGAGGACCTACGAGGTCGCTGATCACCTCAGATCTGCGACCCATATTTTTGCACTCTCCCATGTGAAAGGACATATCCAATCAGGGATGGGTGGTGCGATAAAGAACTTTGGAATGGGCGGGGTAACAAAAGAGACAAAAGTAAAAATCCATGATGGGAGCAGCCCGGTATATCAGAAGGATTCATGTACCTATTGCGGGGTGTGTGCTGAAGTCTGCCCGTTTCACGCCATCAGGGTCACCGATGATTCATGGCACTACAATGAACAGAAGTGTTTTGGGTGTGGTGTCTGTGTTGACGCCTGTAAAAACAAGGCGCTCAAAAACGAGGATGCAGATATGCAGTTTCTCCTTGCTTGCTCTGCAAAAGCATGTGTCCAAGATAAAAACGTATTATATTTCAACGAATTAAAACGGATAGCAAAAGGCTGCGATTGCGACCCTAATGCAGGACCAATCATCTGCCCTGACATCGGATTTCTGGTGAGCGATGATCCGGTGGCGATCGATAAAGCATCATTAGACCTTATCAATGAAATCAAAGAAAACGTGTTTCTAAAAATCAATAAGGTCGATCCATTGAAACAAATAAAATATGGGGAGGAGATCGGGTTGGGATCGTCCTCATATGAGCTGATCGAACTGTAGAGTTATTTAATGATCGGTTTTCCTAACGGAAGGATTGTTTTCCCATAGGTTTCATTCAGCACTTCTGCAATTGCGACATAGAAAGCGCTGAAACCACAGATGATTCCCTCATAACCAATCCATGCGCCACTGATATATCCCCAATCTCTAAGAGCAAGTAAGAAAAATAGGATGAAAAGGGATCCAAAGATGAACTGAAGGCCTGTGTTCTTTTTTAATGTCCCGATGAACATACAGAAGGTGAACAATCCCCACATGAAGAAATACCATGCCATGAATCCTGCTTCCGTTGCTCCTGCTTTCGAACCAGCACTGATAAACGTCAGACTGGGAAATACCCATAATGCAACCAAAGAAACCCAGAACAGACCATATGAGGTAAAAGCAGTTGTTCCAAAAGTGTTGCCTTTCTTGAATTCCATAATCCCTGCGATGATCTGGGCAAGCCCGCCATAGAAAATACCCATCCCAAGAATCATTGCACTTACTCCATATGCCCCGGTATTATGGATATTTAGAAGAACAGTTGTCAGTCCAAAGCCTAGTAAACCTAATGGTGCGGGATTTGCTAACACATTATTCTTTTCAGTCATATGTTTTCACTGTCCGGCTGAATAAAACAGTTGTTTAAAAATCTATCGAGAAAAACAACTATTTCCAAAAGATTACTACGAACCCTGTGAAGATCATGCCAAGGACAATCAGAATCGCGATGATTTTGACCATCCAGCCTCGTAAAATTTTTCTTGTTATTCTCATGGGGCCTTCCTCTCAAGTTCAATATAATACTCATCAAATGATATGATCGTGCTTCCTTTTTTACCTTTCAAGCCTACCTCACGTTTTACTTTGAGGTACCCGGATTTATATAACGCTTCCTTCGTTTTTGTTTTAATCCCGGGGATCTCTGAGATAAGGATGTCTTTTCCGTTCTCTATCTTTGTTATCAGTTCTTCTTGATGTGTCTTTATCCATTGGACAATGGTGGAACTTTCATTCTTGAACGTTGGACCAAGTTTGGCAAACACGGGTTCTACTGCAGTGATGGTCTCCTGGATCTCTGGTTTTCCTGGGATGAATGTATGAGTCGGTGGGTACCGCAGGGTGGAAAAAATAATGGGTCCATTTCCTTGCAGTCTTGTTATGCTTTCTGAAGACGCATAGGTTGCAAGTGCAGGTATCGGTGCATTAAGAGCGATTCCTTGTTCGCTTTTCCATGCCCGGACCTTCGCGATGTACTCCTTGACGGTCTCCCCAGCTTGTTCTTTTTCATCATTGATGAGGACAGCCTTTGGCCATGCAGCGAGATGAATACTGTCGTCTCCCTCATAGCCTTTGTAAAAATCATGATAGATTTCTTCGGTGATGTGCGGGAAGAACGGGGCGAATAATTTCAAAACACCTAATCCGACCGTATATAACGTGTATTGGATGCTTTCTACATTTTCCTTATTATACAGTGACCCTTTGATCATCTCAAGGTAATGATCCGCAAGCTCATGCCAGAGGAAATATTCAATGTCTTTCATCGCGGGCGAGTAATCAAACACATCCATCTGCTTGGTGCAGCTGGTGACAAGTTTGCTGTATTTGGTGAGAATCCACTGGTCGATGTCTTGGAGTTTCTTTGGTTTCTTTGGTTCTCCTTCTTTGATGATGTTGCCGATGAATTGCTGCACGTTCCAGAGTTTCCGCAGCAGTTTGGTCCCTCGGACCACGTCTTTTCTTCGGAACGGGTTGTCCTCCCCCAAGGCGCAACTCGCTGCATAACAACGGAAGGAATCAGTTCCGTATTCATCAATGACTTGCAGGGGGTCTATGACGTTTCCAAGGCTGGCATGCATGGGTGTTCCGTCTTCTGAAAGAATGAATCCGCCCATCATGATGCTCTCAAAGGGTTTTTCATCAGTCAGCAGCGTGCAGCGAAGGATGGTGTAAAACGCCCAGGTGCGGATGATATCATGTGCCTGAGCACGGAGCGACATCGGATAAAGGTGCTTGAATTTCTTCTCATCACGATGCCAGAACGTGTTATATAACGGGGAGATCGAGGAATCCATCCAGGTGTCAAAGACATCCTCGCAGCCTTTCAGACGCCCACCGCATTTCTGACATTTCTCGACCGGTGGTTTGTCAACGGTGGGGTCAATATAGCAATCCTCAGGCCGTGCCAGGACGACCTCACCGCAGGATTCACATTCCCAGAGCGGTATCGGTGTTGCAAAGTACCGTTGCCTGCTGATCACCCAGTCCCATTCAAGGGAATGAACCCAGTCTTCGAGCCGTATTTTCATAAACTCTGGGTACCAGTGCATCGCGTCGCTTGTATCAAGAACCAATTGTTTGAACGGGATGGTTTTCAAAAACCATTGTTTCGCGTTAATGAACTCGACTGGCGTCTTGCACCGCCAGCAGACACCAACGTTCTGCGCGAGCGGCTCTTGTTTTAGTAGCAACTCGTCGTGTGTCATATCCTGAATGATTGTTTTTCGTGCATCCTCAATCTTCATTCCCTTATATTTCCCTGTGATTGCCGTCATTCTTCCTTCTTCGTCGATGCTCATTTCCAGCGGGAGTTTATATTTGAAAACCCAGTTGAGGTCTTCCTTGTCACCGACCGTACAGATCATCACTAGACCTGTGCCGAACTCAGGGTCAACCGCATCGTCTTCAACGATTTTTACTTCTTTGTCGACGGTGGGGACTTTCACGGCTTGACCGACAAGCCAGGGCGCTCGTTCATCGGTCGGGTGCACCGCGACAATCTGACAAGCAGCAAGCATCTCAGGCCGGGTGGTCGCAATCTCTACGTACACGCCTTGTGAATCCTTTCCGATGCCATGGAATTTCAGGAGTTTCTCATCTTGGGATTTTGTAAAATAGAATTTGATGGTGTTCAGTTTCGTGGTCCGGTCGCTATAGACGACCTCTGCATCTGCCATCGCGGTCATACACCGGGGGCACCAGTTCACAGGGAATTCTCCTTTGTAGATGTGGCCTTTGTTGAACAGTTCGATGAATGAGATCTGGGTGATCCTGCGGTAGTACTCTGCGTCG
>DATMXJ010000055.1:0-3996 GCA_035561675.1 Thermoplasmatota archaeon | reverse complement strand
TGACTTTTGTCTCCTCTTGTTCCATAGTGAATGAAACACCTTTCAGGATCTCGACAGTTCCGTATGATTTGTGAATATTTTTTACCTCTAACATTGCCATAGATGGTTCCTCCTTATTTTCATCGGTGTGCCTCTGTTTGGTATCCTGCCATCTGATATTTTTTTTCAACGTACCGCATGGTTTTATTTGCTGTAAATACGAGTACAAAGTAAATAAGTGCGATAAGTAAAAACACAAGAAGGACCGAGTCAGGATCTCTCACTTGGATGTAACGTCCTTGGCGCATTAATTCAATTACACCAATTCCGAACGCAAGCGAGGTGTCCTTTAGAAGAATCGTGAATTCGTTCGACCATCCAGGAATCGATAATCGAAGCATCTGAGGTATGATGACGTGTCGAATCGCCTTGAGTTTATTCATTCCAAGGGAGAATGCCGCATGGATTTGACCTTCAGGGATAGAATTGATTGCTCCGCGATAGATCTGTGCTTGATAGGCTGAACTTCGAAGTCCAAGGCCGATGACTGCAGCAGTAAATGCATCCATGTTGATTCCAATTTGGGGAAGCCCAAAATAGATAAGAAAAAGCAGCACCAGAAGAGGTATCCCGCGGAGGACTTTCTCATAGATTAAAATAGAATAAGCAATCGGTCGTTTTGCATAGGAGCGGCCAGTTGCAAGGACAATTCCAAGGATAGTTCCTAATAAGATACCAAATGCGGTGAGAAGTAGGGTGACGATAAGTCCATCTAAGAGTGAGGGGAGTGATTCTATTAGCGCTTCAAGTGCCAACAGATCACCCTATGTCCCCTTATGAAGCAAAGTATTTCTCGACAAGGGTTTCCCAATAGGTTGTCGCCATCACTGCTGTTAATCCTGTGTTAATTTTATTCGCCAGCTCTGTATTTCCTTTCTCCACGGCAAACCCGTATGATTCATTTGTCGTGATGTTGAGTACGATTTTTACATTTCCACTCTTTACAAATGCTTTTGCTACAGGGGTATCGATGACAACCGCACCGACTCGAGAGGGGCCAATGATCAAATCAGCGACCGCGTCCGTATAGAGATCATAGCTTCTGAAATTATCGCTGTTTAATTTCCCTGTTGCTACAAGCGTATCATTCACCCAGGCCCATCCAGTTGTTCCGGTTTGAGCACCAACCGTATAATTTTTCAAATCTTCGATAGTTGTAATACTTACGTTAGCACCCACTTTCACGAGTACTGTTTGGTTTGAATCATAATACGGGATGCTAAAGTCAACCTGTTGCTTACGTTCATCATCGATTGTCATTGCAGCGGCGATGACATCGATTTTACCTGTTTGCAGTGCTGGTATTAAGGAATCAAATCCGATGTCTTGGACTTCAACTGTGTACCCCTGGTCAGTGAGAATTTTTTTAATCAGATCAATATCAAAACCGATAATGGTTTGGTTAGCCGCTTTATATTCAAAAGGCGCAAAATCCGCTGATGTTCCTACAATGATTTTATTTTTTGTTTCCTGCGTACATCCTGATAATGCAACAGTGCCGATGACCATCGCAAGTACCAGGACTATTGAAAATATTTTCTTTTTGTTTTGCATAATTTACCTCACCCTTAGGTTCGTGGAGATAATCAGTGGAGTATTATTTAAACATTGTAGTAATTACAAAGATGAAAGAGGGAAAAAATACTACCAACTGAGTTTATAGTTTGGAGAGATATTCAATAAGACCGGGGGTGATGACCGGTTTATTTTCAATGATCGGGTATCCAAAGGGGAGTATCGTTGAGTGAACCGTGTCGTGGATGATTTCTATTTCTTTTGCGATTTCGATATCCTTAAGAGTGAGGCCTAGGGTGATAGCTTTTATGACAAATACTGCTCCATCGATGGAAAGCTGGAGTGGCCCGAGGTGTCGTGTGTGGAACCCTGAGGAGGCACTGATGAGTGTCTTTGTCCGTCCTTGTGGTTTTTCGTAGCCAAGCAGTCCACCGACGATGAGTGCATCTGCATTTGTACAATCTTTAGGTGTGAGTGGTCGTTGTGCCTGGGGGTCAAGGACAATGCAGTTTTTGTCTGAATACAGGTCTTTTGCGTTTTCTTTTTTCACCACCCCAAGGTTTCGTAGGATTTTTGCTGTTTTGGCATCAGTCACTTTGGTGAACATGAGGTTTCCGTTCCAGAGTTTTGCTGCGTGTTTGTATTCAAGAAGGAGCCATTCTGAAAGTTTTGGCTCGCAGTGTTCTATGATGAGTACTGGTCGTTTTTTCAAAGCCATAGGAAGGTGTACGGATGTCGATGGTAATAAGAGTTCCTGCGAAAAAGTATTTGAATTGGAGAAGTATCGACGGTGTGGTTGTATGGATAAGATCGGCAAGTATGAGGTCTCAGCGTTTACGAAAGCACGGCAGGATATTACCATTGTTTCTCAGGAAGGAAAACGACGATTGGTTATCCATGCGTTGCTGGAGATCGATGTGACGAACGCTCGTGGGATGATTGCCGCGTTGAAAGGAAAACAGGATATTTCTTTTACGGGCTGGGTCGTGAAATGCGTCGCTCAGGCGGTCTCTGAGCATAAACAGATGAACTCCTATCGATTGGGTCGGAAGAGGATCGTGTCCTTCGAAGATGTCGATATCCCTACCCCAATAGAACGGAATGTCGGTGGTGAGCAGCGGCCGCTTGCGTACATCATCCGGAAAGCCAATGAAAAAACCGTTGCTGAGATAACAAAGGAGATCCGCACGGTGCAACATCAGGTGATTGATCCATCCACAGAAGTGCTGGGGGCGGATCTTTCAGGGTTTGAGCGTTGGGCAATTACTGCGCCAGGCTGGTTGAAAAAACTCGGTGTTCGTGTGCTTCGGCGTCGAGGGTTGTCGAAAAAGAAGCATTTCGGGACTGTTGGGGTCACCGCGATTGGGATGAAAGGCTGTTTTCCTGGCTGGGCGATCGGGATGGGTGGTCCGATTGCGACATTGATTATCGTCGGGGGCATTACGAAGAAACCAGGGGTTGTGGATGATTCAATCCAGATCCGGGAGATTCTCCACGTTACTGTCACTGCCGATCATAGCGTCGTCGACGGGAGTCCGTTGGTGCGTTTCATCTCTCGGTTGACTGAGCTGTTGGAGACAGGGTACGGATTATAAAAGGTGCAGGTTTTTCATCGATGGAGAAAAGCGCTATGTCTTCTTTTTTAGGACATAGATGGTCCATGGTGCTATCCTTGTTTCATTGATCCATTGATAGGGTTCTTCTCCTGTCGCCAATGGTTTATACGTTTTGATGATGTGCAGGTCGGCTTTCGAATACACTGTCTTGTAGTCTTCTGCTGACCAGTAGATGTCATAACAGGGGCGTGTATCTGCGATGTCGGTGGTGATGATGCGGACGATATCACCACTTTTTGCGGTCGCGTTCTCAGGGAAATCCTTTGTGGTGAAGGATGCCCATTCATGGGTGTAGATCTCCGGTGATGAGACGAGGTTGATGATCGTCCCATTTTGTGTTAAAAGCATTGATAAACCTTTGAAGAGTCTGATTTTCTGTTCCATGGTCGGGATGTTATCGAAGGTGAACGCGGAAAGGATAAGTTCAAAGGATGAGGAGGGTAGACTGCTGAAGTCGCCGTCGTTGATTCGGTGATATTCTCCAGCGGGGTCGAGTTGTCGTGCGATGGTGATCATTTCTTCTGAGATGTCGATTCCTATGGTTTTGTATCCGAGTGTTTGGAGGAACCGTGTGGATCGTCCTGTGCCACAGCCGAAATCCAAAGCGTTGTTCCCATGGGTATGGTTGGATATTATTATGGGGAGGTCTCGGTAGGCTAAGTGATATGTTTTGTCAAATTTGAGTTTTGAGTATGCTTCTGCACGTTCTGAATCTTCATAGACATTGGAAAATCTGTTTTGAGGTTCTTTTTTCATGGTCAATAAGAGATATATGGTCTGAGCTTAGAAAAATTTATTGTTGTGATGTCTCTGACCCGTGAAAGGC
>DATMXJ010000054.1:0-8618 GCA_035561675.1 Thermoplasmatota archaeon | reverse complement strand
AATTTATTGTTAACAAATATAGAAAAGGGGAGGATTCGAGAATAGGAGGAAATCTTCTCGCATCCCAGCGAACTATATATCGTTAAAATGGATTGGAGGGAAAAAAGATGAAAAAGAATAACCTTGGAAAAGCTGCGGTGTCTTTTTTCGTGTTGTTCGTTCTGTTAATAACCTCAGTACAAGCAACAGACACAGGTCTCGTTTCGAAAAACAATAAAAAAATGGAGAGCAGGGGATGGTACTGGAAACCATCATATCCTAACTATGTACCGCAGGGACTCCCCGATTTCAGTCAACAACAAGATCAGTGGAAAAAGATAGCTCCTGGACCAAATAATATGATTGATTCAACGGTCGCAGGCGATGACATCTACAATCCATCAGAAAACTGTATCGCTCCTGGTCCTGATTGTGCTCTTAATAGCACAGCGGTTGGTGATGATGTTGTAGAATGGGCGTTTTGCGGCCCGGTTGCTGTTGCGAATTGTTTCTGGTGGTTTGACTCAAAATTCGCAGACCCAGAAGGTACCCCTGGTGACGGCCAGGATCAGTTTGCATTAGTTCAGGATTATGGAATTGGTGATGATCATACGACAACCAACGTCCCATTACTTATTCAAAATCTTGCGAGAGCGATGAACACCACAGAGAAAGGAACAACCTATGTCGATGATATGCATTCAGCGATTAGTGATTGGTTTACCACAACCGGACTGACAGATAAATTCACAGTGCAGACCTACGACCGGCCAACCTTTTCCTTTATAGAAGGTGAAATTGAACGCAGTCAAGATGTCATTCTCTTACTTGGAGATTATAACTATATCATAGGACCGTTGATGGTTGATCAAATGCAGCTTTTAGGACCGGTCCTGAAAGTTTTACAAATCAATACTTTATGGGATTCTCAAGGTTTTATTCCAACGGTGACACGGCTTGATGCCATTGAAATTCTTCTTCAGAGCGTCAGCACGTTCCCTCCGACTGATGTCGAGGTGAATGTCTATGATAATCGTCCGGGAAATCTCCTTGGAAAATCCACGGTCAACCCAGGATTTCTCCCTGGTCAAACATGGATTCGGTTCGATTTCAATCCCTCCATATCTCTTACACCAGGTGCAACCTACTATTTTGATGTTCGTCAGCTTGTGGAAGACCCACATTACTATTGGAGTTACGATGTTGGCAACCCCTATCCACCGGGTCAAGCATGGAAAGATAACGTCCTATCATCAATAGATTGGGCGTTTAAAACAGAATATTATAATCCTCCACCACACTCTGAAAGAAAAGGGGGACACTACGTGACGTGCGCGGGAGTCAACTCAGAAGATTCCATGATTGCGTTCAGCGACCCCATCGTTGATATCGCCAACCCCGCACCAAACGATCACAATGATGCCGCGTATGTCTCTCATGATATCTACAACGTCTCTGTTGATGCTCCACAACCCGATATCAACACACAATGGTGGCTCACTGATTATGATGCTGGGTATAACTATACGGTTGTTGAGCAGGCTGTGGTTATTTGCCCGGTCCCGGATACCACGCCACCGAGTCTTCAGATCACCAAACCAGAATATGCGCTGTATTTCCTGAATAAAGAAATCATGCCGCTTTCAGGAGGAACACTCATAATTGGAAAAATTGATGTAAACGTGAATGCAACAGATGATGACTCAGGCATTGACCGTGTGGAATTCTACGTCAACCTCCAGTTGCTTGGAAACGATACGACCGCCCCGTACAGTTGGTCGTGGAGTCAGCCAGCATTCTTCAGACAAACCCTCACCGTCAAAGCGTTTGATAAAGAAGGAAACGTTGACTCCAAGGAAATCGAGGTGTGGAAGTTCTTCTAAACCCTCATCTTCCCTTTATTTTTTTTAATACTATTCAAAAGAATATCGTAAAGAGAATAATTTATTTGTAGATATTGCATGTTTCCTAATTGAAGCAGATGAAATCGTCACTCTTGTTTGTTGAACCACCACGGAATTTCTGGTTTGTCATGGGTGAGTACCTCCCCCCACCATCCTCCTTGCTAATCCTTGCAGCCTATGTAGAAAGAGAACTCCCAGGAATCGACATCGATATCGTAGACTGCCAAGCAGATCGACTCGACTGGAAAGGTCTTGAGAAATACATTGAATCGACAGATCCATCCATTGTTCTTACCTCTGGCTTTACCACAAACGCGTACACCTGTGCAAGAACCTGTGAGATAGCAAAAACCGTAAACGAGGATATTGCAACAATCGTCGGAGGTATTCATTTTTCGTTTGCCACTGACGAATCTCTTCGTAACTATCCAGAGATCGACTACATCGTGAGAGGTGAAGGTGAACAAACAGTCGTTGATCTTATTAAAACATTGCAAAACAAAGGAAAAATAAATGATGTACAAGGGATTTCGTATCGAAAAAATAATACCATTGTTCATAATCCGACACGTCCGTTAATTGAAAATCTTGACACGCTTCCCTATCCTGCGTATCATCTCGTAGAAAAGAACCTCAAACGATATCATTTCACCATGATGGCAGGGCGGAACACAAGGTACATGATTTTAGAAGGCGCACGAGGATGCGAACATCAATGTTCCTTTTGTACCCAATGGAAACATTGGGGGAGCAGATGGAGGACCAAGTCAGCGAAAAGGATCGCTGATGAAATTGAATATCTCAATGACACCTACGGGGGTGTGTTCCTCTGGCTGGCAGATGATAATCTGAGACTGAGTCATCGAGGGAAGCAACTATACGAAGAGCTCCGACAGAAATCATGCAAGGATGATATCATGCTTTTCTTCCAGGCACGAATCGATGATATCGCGCAACATCCTGATCTGATTGGAAACCTCCGTGAGGTGGGCACCTATTGGATTCTATGTGGTGTCGAAACGAATTCACCGGAGATGTTACATGAATATAAGAAAGGAATCAAAACACAAGATGCGTATCAGGCGATGAAAATACTGAAGCAAAAAGATATTTTCTCTCAGGCGATGTTTGTGATCGGGGGACGTAAAGATACCCATGAATCTATCGAACAACTCCGACAGTATTCAGTGGATCTTTCCCCTGATATAGCGATTTATACCGCTCTCACTCCGTTTCCTGGAACAATCTATTATGAGACTGCGAAGAAAAACGGTTGGATACAGGATACAAATTATGCCAATTATGATATGGCACATGCGATCATGCCAACCGAAACCTTAACTCGAAAAGAAGTTCAGGAGGAACTCTGGCGTTGTTATCGAATGTTTTTTGGGTCGCTGACACGAAGCATCATTGGGGTGTTAGCCAAAAATAAGCTGAAACGGACAATGTATCAGCATATGGCCGGTCAGTTCGTCCTTGAGAAATTCAGGAGATTAATTTGAAGCACATAAGAATCATTCCTCTGTATATTGCGTTTTCTTCTATCGCAGCGGTACTTCTGATTTTTATAGTAGGAACGATATCTTCACAAGCATCTCCGCTCTCCGTATCGGAGAAGATAGGAATTGCCAGCGTATTCATCTTGTGTTGTGTCATCGGGATTTCTTTTACAGTCCGGCCCAATTGGACACGACGGTATTTTCATAAGGTTAAGAACGAAGAAAAAGATACACAATCTCTGAGGCAACGATTTTTTCGAGGTCATCACCCGGATTGTCTAGCCTTTCAGAATCATACGATTTATTGGAGAAAGAAAACCTGGTGTGCAGGATGCTTAGGTCTTTTCATTGGTTTATGTGCATCAATCATCTTAATGATTCTATATTTGAGGACTGATTTCCAACCTACAAGAATGATATCTCTAGCCTTGCTTCTCATTGGTTTGTTCATTCTTGCTGTGGTGTACATTGAAATACTTCATCGGAGTAAACGTGCGACTGTACATGTTTTTATCAACAGTCTCTTACCGCTCAGCTTTCTTAGTATCACCATCGCTGTCGGTGGAGCCACCAGAGAATTTATCTATTGTCTTTTCTCAATACTTCTCTGTTTCCTTTGGCTTGATACGAGAGTACAACTCTCAAAATCGCATCATAGATCCCTCTGTAGGAATTGTGTTGAATCCTGCAAAATGTTCACGGCGTCTGTTTAACGGCGAGAGAGTACACGAAGACCAAAGATGATAATGAAAATCGCAATGACAAATGCGAAAATCCAGTTCCATTGTACCGTGTTGACCCATGAGAGCCACGAATAGGTTTTCGCCATATCTTTAATGACCACTTCAAACAGAATCACAAGACCAATGAGGACAATAATGACGCCCCAGAACATAGCCCATCCACGACCACCATGTCCACCGGCGCAATCTTCCTCGCATCGTTGATCCCGATGCCGGTCAGACTCCTGTCGTGAACCGGTCAGCGAAGCACCACAGCTTTTACAAAAAGTTGCATCATCTTCATTTTTTATTCCACATTTCGGACAATATACCATACCTTGACCTCCAATCAATCATCTGATAATCATTCATTCTATTTATATCCTTCTTTATGGTTTTTTCCAATGATCCTTTGGCAAATTTAACGCTAAAATCACATACCCAAGGAGAAGGACAAAGACAAATATTGTCGGGAGACTATTTTCAAGTGACAGCGCCGCAGTCTGAAGATGTGGGATAGTAAAATGGCTGCTCGCATCGTTAAGAATTTTTGAAATAATCCAGCAAAGAAGAACGAAAAATGTAGCGTACAAAAGAGGCGAGAACACTTTGATTTGAAAGAATTTTCTTGAAAGATATTGTGTGTAATTTGAAAGCAGGCTCAACACAAAGAGCGGTAAGATATATACAATGAGGATAGCGGCCACGGTGCGTACTTCCGGGGTTTCTTCATTCGGTAGCTCCATGACCATGATAATGAGACGAAACACAATTAAAAAAATGAAGCTTTCTAGCAATGGTCCTAACGCACCAAAGCGGCGTTCGTACCAACTCTCTGCACGGTGACTGACCCGATCCATTCTCTGTTCAAAGTGTTGTGCTTCCTTTTGGGTCGTCTCGTGAACCTTTTTTGCAGCTTGGGCCATCTGGTCTCCGACTTTTTTGCCAGCCTGTTCCATGTTTTGTGCGAATTGTTTCGCGTGTCGTTCAATGGTGGACCCTACATCGGTATGTATAGACTCACCACAGCTCGTACAAAATGCTGCATCATCACTGTTAATTTTCCCGCATTTCGGACAATTCACCATACATTTCTCTCCAGGCTATGATATCATATCAAATCAATCTTTAAAAACATACCTCTTCGAAAAAAATGGTAGATTCTGACGCTACAACACTTGGAAAACCACGATTATTTTATTCTGTTTTCATTTGTGTCTGAGGAATTTCCTCTTCGGTAGCCTCTTCATCTGCTGATGATTCTTCTTTATCTAAAGGTTCGTTTTGTTTTTCCTTCACCACATGCCCGATGACCTTTTTTGCTAAAAACTCTCGAATCTCCTCAGGTTTTGTCGAATCGATACCAAAATACTCTGGGAACAACCGTGTCGTTGTCAGGACTTCTGTGGCGCCGTGCGGCTCTGAATGAACCAAATTCAAACTCGTCAACTGATCGACGTCACCATAGATCCGCTCCCCGATCATATGGCGCAGGTTCGATTGTTTCACCGGCTGATGAAACGCAATCAACGCCAAGGTTTTGAGCAAATCGGTCCGGATTTCTGGTTTTGCCACCATCATTGACTTATCAGTAAACGTTTTTTTCACCTGCATAATGAACTTGTTGCCCGCTTTCACAATCTCCAAGGAGGTGTCATTTTTCCTGTCGATGTTATAGGACTGCATGAGATGATCGATAGCATCTGTGACATGTTTTGGTAATAACCCTGTTGTCTCCTGGATCTCCTCAACACTGAGTGGTTTTCCTGCAGAGAATAACAATGATTCAACTACGCGATCTTCCTTAATGCTCATACCTGTTCTCCACCTATGTAAACCCTATTGTTTTAATAAAAATTTCTCCATATGGGAATTTCTGTTGATGAACAATAATCTTTTTTTCATATGCGAGGAATAAGATAGAGATAAACGTCTTGATTCGTTCCTCAGCACTCTCAACCTCACACAGCTCATTGAAATTCATGGTTTTTTTAGGGAATTGACAGATCCGTTCCCAGACAGTTGCGACATCCTCCTCTAAATGATCCTCATGGGCTGAGCCTTTCATTGCTTTCCATGCTTTTTTCTCAAGGAGGATTCGTTCTTCTTGTCGTAAGTGATCAAGCAATTGGTATTGTTCTGATTCTTTCCGCACCTCGTCAAAGGCGCTGAGCAACTCAATAAGGGTCACTTTCCGGGTTGAATCACGTCGTAACGGTTCCTCAAGAGGGGGCTGTGGCATTTTCATGAGAAGATTGGTGTAAGAGTACTCGTCATCATTGGCGAGCCATGAGGAATTCGGGATATCCTCCCAGCCGAATCCCTGGTCGATTTCTTCTTCTTTAGTCTCCATATTCACAACGAGATGATCGCTTTGCATCCGCAGTACCTTCCAGGCCATGTAGATGATCTTTCCAGCGGTCAGCAAATCGATTTTCTCTTTTTTCGCCCGTTTCAGGTACATGGTGGAGAACCCAACAAGATCGATATCCCATGGGTTCATATTCTGGTTTAACACCAGATCAAATGCAAGGTACACCGATCGATCAAACGGGTCCTGAATTGATGTTGACTCTCCCGTGGCTGCTGCTTTGGCCATCTCAAGGTACTGGTTGATCCGGGTCATATCATTGTTCTCATCGATTAAGGCCTTATGGAATAATAAATGGTTTATGATGTCATTATCCAGCTCCATGAGGGAGCACCTCCTGCACAATCGTCTTGATTTCTCCTTTAGGTCCCACGGAATCCGGGTCGATATTACCGATCATCTCAGAGATACCGGAATCATGCATGGTGACCCCGTACAAATAGTTCGCCTCCTTGAGGGCTATCTTCCGGAGTGATACACTGATGAACTGGGAGTGTTCCGCTCGATTCTTAATCATGCGTGAGACAATCTCCGCATTCACACCATCAAGGAACATGTCTATCTCATCAAGTACGTAAAACGGGCTTGGGTCGTATTGTTGAATCGAAAAGATGAACCCGAGCGAAGCGATGCTTTTCTCCCCACCAGAGAGCGCGGCGAGCCGTAAAACCTTCTTCCCATGAGGTCGTGCTTTGATGGTAAGACCTCCTTCGAAGACGTTCTCTTCGTTCTCCAGTAATAGTTCTGCTTCGCCACCCTCCGATAACTGTCCATAGATTTCTTTGAAGTTTTTGTTGATCTCGTCGTACACCTCGAAAAACCGTTCTTTTTTCTTGCTGGTGATCTCACCAACGAGTTTTACGAGGTTCTTCTTCTGAATATTGAGATGGTCGACATCCTCGTCAAATTTCTTTTTCCGCTCCATCTGATGCTCGTACTCCTCAAGGGCACGCATGTTGACTGGCTCCAGTCCTTGCATGGTCTGTTCGACAGAGAGGATTGTTTCTTTCATGGATTCTATTGTTGGGAGTTTTGTGTATTTCATTTCGACATGATATAATTCGATCTCCTGGTCAAGTTCCTTGAGGGAGTCATCAAGAGTTGGCAAGCGGTATTTCGCCCGCGCAATCAAATCAAGATAGGATTCTGTCTTTGTGCCAATTGATTCAAGCTCGTTTTCAATCCCAACGGTTTTCTTATACAGCGTATCGCGCTGCACTGCCAGCTCCTTGGTTTTTCCACTCATTGTCTCCTCGACGGTCATGAGTGCTTTGAGCTCGTTTTGACCTTTCCCTCGGGTTTCTTTGAGCTCTTGAACTGTTTTTTTCAAGGTCTCGACATCTGTATCAATCGTACTGATTTTCTGGGTAAGCTCGATTTTTCGTTCATTTAACAGCTCAATCTTCTTCTGGATAGTCTCCTGTTCACTGTGGAGTTTTAACCTATTTTCTTGGAACTCTGAGACTGTCTTCTCAAGACTGCGGACTGCTTGTGCGACCTCTTTTTTCGTGCTTTTCAGGAGGTGTTTTCCTTTTTCTTCCTTTAAGACATCTAATTCTTTTAAACGTTTTTCACATTCATTAAGTGATACAAGGATCGCTCCAGATTCTGCTTCAATCACCTGCTTTTCTTTGAGTTTTCCGTCAAGGTCCTTTGAAAGAATGTCAAGTTTCCCGTGGAACTCTTTCTTTCGGATTTCAAGATCCTTTGTCTGCGTCCCTGCATCGGTTTCGCCTTTGAGGGTCCGGAAGACATTCTCCAGCTCTCCGATGTCTTTTTTCAACTGCGCAAGCTCCTCGGATAACTCGTCTTGATGTTGAATCGTTGTATTTAACTTCCTGGTAATCTCATCAAGGGTTTGTTGATCCGCGCTGCCAAAGGAAAGACGTTCACTTGGTGGACTGCCTCCGACCATTGCACCACTGGCTTCAATCAAATCCCCTTTCATATCCACGAGTCTGACGCCACCCATCAACCGTCGTGCATCAGACAAGGTATTCACAATCACGGTATCCCCAAACACGTACCAAAATGCTCCTCGGTACTCCTGATTGAAGTTCACCAGGTCAATGGCAAATCCAAGGGAGCTTTCATCTCGTACTGTCATGAGGGATTGTGCGCGAGGTTTCCCAACAATCAT
>DATMXJ010000053.1:0-8285 GCA_035561675.1 Thermoplasmatota archaeon | reverse complement strand
GCCTTGGATATTATACGCTTCAAAGAAACAAAAAAGAAAAAAAACTCTCCAAGGCTCTGTTAGAGCCTCAACCAAGATTGAAAGAGGGTCGGCTCTTGGCACAGCTACATTCAGTCACATCATCCATGGATCTCTCCGATGGCTTGTCAGCGTCCTTGTATCAGCTGCAGGAGATAAACCCTGTCGGATTTGAAATAGATAAAAACGTTCTCCCGCTCGCCTCCGGACTGAATCAGCGTTTTCATGCTGATTATGGGGCTGATCCGTACTCTCTTGCATTGCATTTTGGTGGGGACTACGAACTGCTGATGACCGTCACACCGCAGAAATTTGAAAGAACCAAACGGACGCTACAAAAACATGGTGTTACTTTCACATCAATTGGGACCGTTACACAAAAAAGGAAGATTATCCTGCTTGAAAACGGGAAAAAGAAGATATTGCCCAACAAAGGATACGAACATTTCAAAAAACATGATTTGTAGCAAGACAAACAGGTACTGGCTGTTCAACAAAGGTTTTAAAGGAGTAGAGAGACACATAGTATACTGAGAACAATGAGATACAAATGGCTAATCGCTCTTACAGTCATCGTCGTCTTCCTATTACTCATTAGTAACTACCTAGGGATTTTTAGTACAAATTTAAATTTCAATACCAACAAACCAACTGTTTCCATCACCTATCCATCCGACGGGGCAACCGTCTCCAAACTCGTGATGATTAGCGGGTCAGCAAGCAACCCTAATGGAGACAAAGACATCAATAGCGTACAAATCAAAATAGATGGGAATAACTGGGTGACCGTCACAGGAACAACACTCTGGAGCTATGACTGGACGACCTACACCTTACCAGATGGACAATACAATATCAGTGCACGATCCTACAATGGGAAGGATTACTCTGAGACCGTATCGATCACAGTGAGGGTGAACAACCCAGCCTCTGTCGACTCTGGTACCCATAAATGGGCGATCTTCATCGTAGCAGCAAACTTCCCAAAAAACAATGACTCGAAACTAGGCAACGGCGGTCTCTATCTCGCCGAGCAGATGGCAGCGTTCTTTATTGAAAACTACCAATATCCGACATCCCAGATCATGATCCTTTTTGATGATGGCTGGATCCGCAGTGACAACGGATATGGCACGAAACAAAAAACATTGCAAGAACGCACTCATGAGTACGATATCTCCTATGGAGGTGCGACCAAAACAAACGTCATCGCCTCCTTGCAGTACCTCATCAACGAGTCCAATGCATACCCAGATAGTGAGGTATTCATCTGGATTTTCAATCATGGAGTCGGCAATAGCAACAAAACATTCACTGGCGGAAAAATCCTGCAGAGAAGCGAGATTTTCCTCTGGGACGATACCATCACTGACAAAGAACTTGGAGACATCCTTGCGCCCCTGGAATCCAAGAAAGTAGCGATAATCATCGATGCGTGTTACACTGGAGGGTTCGCAGACCGGACGATTCTCAGCTTCCGGACCTCATTGTTATTGCGATCAGGTATCCCTCAAAACGGACGCGTGGTGATCTCAGGGACTAGCAAGTTCCGTACCGGGTACGCAAGTACGATCCAAGGTCCGATTTTCACGTTGTTATGGTTTGAGGGACTCTCCACAGGGTACGCGGACGGTTACAGACCTGGATTGTTCGATCGAGGGGTCCTCCGAAAAATGAAGGTATTCCAGGATGGACAAGCCTCCGTCGAAGAAGCATTCTACTATGCGAGGGCTCTGCTTCGCACCGATGAGAAATATCAGGATTTCAAATCCATGCAGCCGCAGATCAACGATGAATACCCGCATAGAGGCTTATTCCGAAGCCGAGGCGAACTCATCCTATAAGAACATTAATAAAGCCTCATTCATTGAAAATTCTGCAATGAAAAAAGAGGCATTGTTTTGGAAACCCTTGAAAAATCAGATCGTGCAATGTTTTCTCTGTCCACATCATTGCATCATCGCCCCTGAAAAACATGGGATTTGCGGTGTGAGAAAAAATGAGCACGGGACACTGTTCAGTCTTATCTATCAGTCGTGTTCTTCGATTGCGGTTGATCCAATTGAGAAAAAACCATTGTATCATTTCTACCCAGGGTCTCTAGTCCTCTCGTTAGGTTCCGTTGGATGCACCTTCAGATGTGACCATTGTCAGAACTATAATATCTCAATGGCACGGCCAGAGGAACAGTCTCTTCGCGATATCCCTGCAGAGCAACTCAGTACGATTGCTAAGGAAAAAAACTGTGCGGGTGTCGCCTGGACCTATAACGAACCAACGATTTGGCATGAGTACACGATAGAAGCTGCCAAAAAGGTCAAGGACGCGGGTCTGTACACCGTCTATGTTACCAATGGATATATCGAAGAGGAACCCCTGAAAGAAATTGCCCCGTATCTGGATGCGATGAACATCGATGTCAAAGCGTTCAACGAAGAGTTCTACAAAAAGATCTGTAAAGCGAAATTGGCACCAGTCCTACAAACCTGTGAGCGTGCAAAGACAATCGGGGTCCATCTCGAGCTAACCTACCTTGTGATACCCGGTCATAATGATACTCCAAGCGAGATCAAAGAGTTTTGCCAATGGATTGCAGAGAAACTTGGGGTAGAGACCCCGGTGCACTTCTCCAGGTTCCACCCGGATTACAAAATGACTGATACCCTAGCAACACCTCTGAGCACTCTTCTTGCGTGTCACACTGCTGCAAAAGACGCTGGTTTACAGTACATCTATCTTGGAAATATCGGTCATGGGGACTACGACAACACCTACTGTCCCTCCTGCAGGAACCTCCTTATCGAACGGTATGGCTTTTCTGCACTCATAAAAGGATTAGCCCAAGGAACGTGTTCACGGTGTGGGACCGTCATCCCTCTCCAGATGGGGTGATTCATCTGTTTTTTCCTCCTGTTTGATTTAAACCTTATTAAATATATATATTGAGGAAAAATTTAATAAAGGAGGAAGCATACTTATCTTTATATATTATCATAGCAATAAAGTAATAATGGTACAGGTGACTTTATGGTATCCTTAAAAAAGAATGATAAAATCATTATCATTGTTGCCGTGGTGATTCTTGTTATCGCTGGTGTAGGCGTAGCGATGTACCAATCACCAAAAGCACCAACAGATTATTCCTCATTGATAACCAGTGAGAAGAGCTTTAATGTTACCTGGGCATTACGAAACGGCACTCTTACATCGATTTCTGATTTTACTGGGAAAAAAACCCCGTTCGAGGGGATAGTCACCATCCCTGAAGGTAACGTAAACAGTGTCACTTTTAACCTCAGCTGGACTGATGATCATATGACATTTCTGAAACGAATGGGATTGGACAAATTGACTTTGGAAGTCAGCATGCCAGATGGGATGAATTCATTTTCAGAAACAAATACCAGTGCACCAAAAACAGGATACGGGACTATCAGCTATACTATCTCTAAAGATATCAACCCACCTGAGGGACCAATAAAAGCGGAAAATGAGCAAGAAGCACAAACAAAACTCCAGACCGCCCCCTTTTTTGATGACTCCTGGACTGATAAGGATATTAAAATCAATGTCAGCGTCCAGATTGGGGAGCTGCGCTTCTTGAAAAAATTACGTGACAAGGGTAATGACTTTGAGCTACAAATTTCATATCAGTACTACGATGGTACACTGAACGAGGATACCACGAAAAATACTGGCGGCGGCTCAGATATGCCACCTGAAGATATCTGGTCCTCTAATGAAGAACCACCCTACATCTCCATGATAATCAACACTGGGTGCGGTCGGTTCGTCTAACAGAAATTTTAATATTTAAACCGAAGCAGCGCTGCCACACCACCGATTCCATCGAATTTTTTTCCTGTCTCATGCATCGTGTTGATGATCATGAAATCACAGTGAGTTTTTCTCGCAAGATCAAGCAGATGTTCCCCGTTATTCGTTCGAACCAGTACATCTGAGATAAGCAGGTGTTCAGCGGCACCTCGCGAGAGTGCGTCTTCGACTTCTTTCATTCCATACGTCACTGGGCCGTCTTTTTTGATTTGCTCAAACACGTTCTCAACAGCCTGGGTTTCTTTCGACACACGATTCTCCTTTGTGATTTGTTCGACGATACCCACTTTGAGTGCCTCATGGACGCCATTCATCCCTGCGTTCGCGGTCGCATGAGTGATACAATCCTTAAACAGCTCTTGTTCCTTTTCCTTTCCTGCTTTCATGAGATGTTCCCGAGTAAACCCTGGACCAATGACGACAAGAGGCGAATCAGATTTTTTTACCGTCTTTATCACAGAGAAAATCTCGTCATAATACTCCGGCGTGGTCTCTTTGCTTTCATACATCTTGCCGGACCGATGCGCGTCGATCTCAGCGACAAGTTGCACACCACTCTGATACAGGAGAGCCACTGTTGCAGAATCATCATCAAGGGACACAAACACCAGCATCGGCTGCGTCCGCTGTAGGACTGCCTCATCGATCCGCTGGAGCTGATGTGCTTTCCATCGTTCTTTCATAATGGAGAGCGGTTGCATCTCCTCAGCATCGACATTGAATGTATGGTACGAACCGAGATCCTGAGGACCTTCCTCGATGACTCCTTGGATGCGAAGTCTGTTTGAGAACTCATGGAAGTTTACTTTTTCTACGCGGATCCCTAGTTTCATTTTTTTCTTCTCCGTTTTTTTTGCACGGAGCTTGTCTGCTTTTTCACCCTCTGCGGTACGGAAGGTCACTGCTCGGACCAAATCCCCTTCCTCGATGATGTTATACAGATGCCAGATGTCATCAAGGTTCTCAGGAATCAGTTTTATTTCACCGCTTCTGGGGTCTTTAAAGATAACCTTCACAGCTGTTCACCTAGAGTACTTCAAATCCTATGGTTTTTACAATAGTACACTCACCTGGTGGGATTACTTTTTCGACCAAATCGGTCGAGACTTGAAATGCTTTTGCAAGTCTTCGTGCTATCATGCTTTTCTTCATAGTGCCAGGGGTTAGAATTGCGTATCCTTTCAGCGCCCGCGCTGCAACAGCGTTCACAGGTCCACCCATGAGTTTCTCTCCATCTCCAAAGGGGATGAGACCAACAGCGACCTCGAGTTTACTTCGATAATAATTGCGTTTTCCTCTGATGATAAATCCGCCTTTCGGGACGAACTCCCCGCTCTCCGGTGTCTTACTGACCTGTTCCGGCAGCACCCAGTACGCGGAGGCTTCACCGAACTGGTTCCATGCGCGCGAATAGGAAGCTGCGAACATACATGCTTCTTCGAGGGTTTTTTCAGAGATAGGGATTTTTTCATCGTTCAAGCCTTTGCTTTTTATGACACAGCTGGGTGCGCCGTGGATGTCTGCATGGGCGTACCGGTCCCCTGCTGAAAGGTATTTCTTCACGACGGTATCATTGCTTGCTGCGTCTCGTCCAGCAACCACGAGGTTTCCTTCTGTTGAGATGAACCAGCGGAATCGCTCAAACCACCATTGTTTTTCATGGGTTACTTTGTTTTTCTTTTCGATGACTTCAACGTCCTTTATCGTGGCTAGGTCATGTTTTGTCTGTTCGACCGCTTCAAGTGCTCCTTTCAATTTCTCCTGGATTTTTTTGCTCTCCTCGTATTTCTGGTTAGCGTTTTCAGAAACATTTTTTCGGAAATCTAGACCGATTTCAATCGTATTTCCTTCTTCGTCATTGAGCAGGATGATGAGTTCGTTGGTAGTGGGATCGAACAGTTTTACTACGGGATTTGCGCGAATCTTGTTGATGGCATCGTTTTTTTCTTTTTGTCTGAGCAGGACTGAGATTTCCTGGAGGAGTGTTTCACAGGGTTGAAAATTGAGGTACAGGATGTTGGCTTCTCGTTTCTTCTGTTCAATATTTTTTTTGAACTCTTCGATTAATTCTTGCTGTTGCATCAGCTGTCGCTGGCGTTTTTCGGTCATCTTTCGATGCGCTGTTTCCTGAGGTTTTTGTGTTTTTTGCTGTGGGATGAATAGTTCAAGGCCTTTGGAGTAGCTCGCTGTTGGTTCATAGTCGATAGCGGCATAACTGAGAAAGGGGAACGGGAGGATATCGATGAGGTCCCCGTCTTTTTTGACGAACACGGGATGAATATTTTTTTCTTGAAATATCGATAGGAGTTTTTGTAGTTCGTCATATAATTTTTTCATGGTGATTGCATCGATCGTTTTCGTTTTTGTAGATTTGTCAACGCCAGCACGCAAGCAGAGTTCTTCGGCGTACATCCCACTGAGGTTTATGGAAGATGCAAGGGTTCGTACAAGGTCTTTTGAGCTCTTTGTGAGGAGTTCTTGGAATGCAGGTTCGGAGATATGAAACGGGTTCGTCTGAGATGGTGGTGGTTGGTAGATCTCACCGCTTCTGATCACTCGGGACGCCCATTCCTTTGTGATGAGCGGGCGGATGATCCTTCCCTCTGGGTTCAGAAGAATGATATTGCCCTTGGAGAAAAGCTCGCATACCAAGGTATAGTCTCCTTCTTTTCTCCCGATCTTTATCTGTATGATTCTGTCGAATTCATGTTGGTTGATTTCGCTGATTTTTCCGTTCAGCAGGTATTTTCGTAGAGTCATGGCAAACAAGGAGGGCTTCTCTGGAGTGTCAAACGACCTCTGGGTACGGCAAAAGAATTCTCCGTTTCGGATAAACAGTGCTTCTTTTTGACTTTCTTTTTTCTTTTGGACTCTCAGTAGGATCTCGTCGCGAGAGAGTTGATAGATTTTTTCTACGAAACATCCTCTCAGGTCTTGGAGTTCTGAGACGATGAGGTAGATGTCGAATGATGCTAGTCCTCGTTCCATATTGTACGGGCCATTATCTATTTCAATGTTAAAAAAGAATAGGATGGATTGATGGGGAAAAGATGGGGTGGTTTGATTAACTGATTCTTTTAAAAATATTGATGAAACGGATTTCTCTCCAATCTGAGGAGTTTCTCCCTAATTGATCGTACATAACAACCGTTATCTGGTGTTTTCGCAGGGAGAATTTGTTGAACTCCCACATAAATGGCGCCTCGGTGTCAGTATAGACTAATTTTCCGTCATAGTAGAACTCAGCTCGTTGTATGGGGATTGTTGCATTGTCGACTTCCGCCCAGATCCATATGTTGTTGATGACCGTTGTTTTAAACTCGTCGAGTGGGCGTTTTTGCATCCCATCGATATACAGAAATCCGACGCGTGGCGAGGTGATCCGTATCTGCGGAGGAGTTTGGTCCATGTCTGCCAGATAAGCAAGGGTCGCTGCGATGATCCTGGTCATATTGACAAGGTAGCTTATGTTTATGTTGCTCAGGTTGTCTTGTGGTGAATGGAAGTTTGGGTCATGGTCTCCTTCCCAGCAGCAGACAGATTCCCAGCTGTATGGGATAAATGCTGAGTAGTCACTACCGCCAAGACCGTGGCCCGCTCGGTTGATTGTTCCGCGATTGACGGTCAGTCCAATCGAATAATTCGCATTCATGCTCTGAAAGATATCTGCGACCCATCCAGCATCCTCGGTTGTGGTGGCAGTCATCGTTCCGCTCCCTTCATCATGTCCGATCATGTCTGCATTGATTTCCACAAGAATGTTATCGTTTCGTTCGTACGCTTCCTTTGTGTAAGCCTGGCTTCCGAGTAATCCGACTTCTTCCCCTGAAAAAGTGACA
Organism: Thermoplasmatota archaeon; assembly: GCA_035561675.1. Lineage (GTDB taxonomy): Archaea > Thermoplasmatota > E2 > DHVEG-1 > DHVEG-1 > SM1-50. The sequence continues at coordinate 591 of DATMXJ010000053.1, read as the reverse complement.
AATTTAACGGTACGTTTAAAATCAAAATGACTGAGAGCATAGGCCGCTGCTAGTACACCAACAGTACCTGAACCATCGTCGTTAGCTCCTGGTCCCTTTGCGACTGAATCGTAATGTGCATTAAAAATAATAATTGATGTATCAGTCGGGTCCGTTCCCTGTATCGTTCCTTCTATATTTTGGCTTGTAAAAAGTTGGGGGATGAACTGATTTCCCCTTCCTGTCCAGTTTTGGTACCGTGTGATGAGACCATTTTCTGTGAATTGCTCATGGATGTATTTCGCTGCTTTTTCACATCCGTAGGTTCCGGTCTTACGAGGTCCAAAACCAACGAGGTTTTGAAGATAGTTCAGAATGAGGTTTTCATTTATCATGGACAGAATATCTGAGATTTTTTGACTGCTGGTTGTCGGTGAACCCTGATTCGTAACGTGTGGTGTGTTTCCCTTGTTTTGTTGTGGATAGGGGATGGATATTGCTGTGGTGCTTAGGAGAACAACTATGAATACAACGAAAACAGTTTGTATGAAATGAGCCGATGATTTCGTCATGTTTTCTATTTATCTTATAAGAAGCATCAATATTATATAG
>DATMXJ010000052.1:0-3854 GCA_035561675.1 Thermoplasmatota archaeon | reverse complement strand
ACATAAAGGTGATACGGATGGCTGAGTTCCTAGGATTAACGTTAGAATCAGAGATACAACTTGTCATTAGCTGAGGGACGAAAAATGGATCTAGAGGAGATACTCAAGGAGCGAGCATCGATTTTTGATCGTGCGTTGACCGGTAATCTGAAGCCTAGGGAGCCTGAGATATTTTATGATGCGTTACGCTGGATCCCCTTGTCTGGTGGGAAGCGGCTCCGTCCGATTCTTGCCATGCTTGCCTGTGAAGCGGTCGGCGGTGTTCCTGAGACGACGATTCCGTTTGGTATCGCGTTGGAGTACATGCATAATTCCACGCTTATCCATGATGACATCATCGATAAGGATAAATGGCGGAGAGGTCTGCAGACCACCCATGAAAAATTCGGTGTGCCTTTCGCGATTCTCGCAGGGGACGCGTTGATCGGGGAGACCTATCGAATGCTCTCCTACATGGCGCCACCAGAGCTCAATTCAGTGACCTACAAGGAAATCATTCGATCCATCGCGGATGCGGCAAAAGACTTCTACGAGGGGGAAGCCTTAGATATTGAATTTGCTGTCCGGCTTGATGTGACCATCCCACAGTATATGAGGATGATTGAGAAAAAAACAGGGCAGCTGTATTATCTTGCTGGGAAAGGAGGCGCGTTGATCGGCAAAGGCAGCAACGAACAGGTGGAGAATCTGGCTGAATATGGAACCCTGTTTGGCTTGATGTTTCAGATCAAGGATGATCTGCTGAACATCCTGACCGAGCAAAGCGTCCTTGGGAAACAAATGATAGGGAGCGACATCTTGAACGGAAAACGCACCTTGATGTTTGTGCATGCGTTATCCGAGGTTGATGAGAAAGACAAAAAGAAGATGTTGAAGGTCGTCGGAGATGAGAAGGCGACTCAACATGATGTCCGGGAGGTCATCGATCTGTTTCGTACATCTGGGTCTATTGGTTTTGCGGAAAACAAGTTAACGGAATTCAGAGACACATCAAAAAGATGTCTTGACAGCGTCGATTCCTCTGAAAGTAAAGACCTTCTCATCGCGTTGGCCGACTATAGCGTGACAAGGTTGTATTGATTCTCTTTTTCTACATTAAGAATGCCCATGCAATGATAAACAATGCGATCAGCAAAAAAATAAATGCCAGGGTGTACGCGTTGAACAGCAGGTCTCTCCAATTCATACAGACAGATTTCTTCCACAGGATATAAACATTGTGTTTGTGGTATATCAAAAAGTCTTTTCGATATTAACACCAGAGACCTCTTTGGATTTCTACGTTTTAATCATGTTTTGATACTCATAAAGAGGTTACAGGCCGAAAATGACAAATGATTTATACGGTAAAAAGGATGATTCAGTCTGAGGATCATGACGATTACCATCAGAGCGGCATCTGAAGAAGATCTGCAAGCTATTGTAGAAATATTCAATCAAGCAGTCCGGACCCGCACATCAACAGGGTATCTTTCCGAAACAACCGTGGAAGAACGAACAATATGGTTTACGGAACATCCCCCTGAGAAATATCCGATACTCATTGCTGAGCAGAATCAGAGGATTGTCGGTTGGGCTAGCATCGATCCCTATCGGAGAGGAAGAAAGGCTTTTGAGAAAACCGTGGAAGTAAGTCTTTTCATACGACAAGAGTATACACGAAAAGGATTCGGAAATCAGCTTTTAATTGACATGATGCAGACCGCAAAAAAATTGGGATATACGATACTGTTCGCCATCGTATTAGACAAGAACGCTGGAAGTAGAAGGTTACTTGAAAAGAATAATTTTGAGCAATGGGGTTTTTTACCAGATGTCGCATCAATAGATGGGAAAATCTTAAGCCATGTGTACTACGGAAAAAGGTTATGACCAATATCCACCCGATTCAGATACGGAACAACATCGAAGCAGGTGACATCGATGACATTATTTTTTTACATGGATCTTTATACACTCAGGAGTATGGATTTGATAAAACCTTTGAGCAGTATGTCGCAGAACCCTTGCGGAAGTTCGCTCTGACACAAACAGCAAGAGAAAAGATATGGATCGTGGAACAGAGTAATAATGTACGGGGTTGTCTTGCTGTCGTAAAGAGCGATGAGACCACGGCTCAGCTGAGATGGTTCCTGGTTCATCCTGATCTGCAAAGAAGAGGGATTGGTACCAAACTAATCCAGGGGGCAATTCAATTCACAAAAGAAAATGGGTATCGCTTACTGTTTCTGTGGACGGTTAGCATCTTAGAAGCAGCAAATAAACTGTATACAAGCACGGGTTTTCGGCTCACCGAAGAAAAAGCACGTACCTTATGGGGAAAACCCCTTGTCGAACAAAGGTTTGAGTTGGTCCTTTAACGTGTTCTTAAAATATCGGCAGAAGCCATTGGGTGTTGTGTTATGCGAGTGAAATATTGTACGAAGAAGAATGGTCATAGATATTCCTGAGAATACAATACGATACACCAGGATTTATTCCAATACACCATCCGTGTAGAGTGAATTGTTTTTTCACAAGATTATTATTCCTGTCCTACTAGGGGATCAATCCCATGCTGAATTTCGCAAGCACGAAATGACTACCCAAGTAACCATAATGAAATGCTGTAAGAACGATTTTTTCAAAATGATGAAAAAAACCTGACCGTATGTTACCGAACCAGTGGGTTCTGTAATGCAGGAAAATCGCATTAAATTCCACGTACTCACCACCATTGATATGGACATGGCGATGTCGTGTAACAATCCCCTGTAAAAAAGTCCAGTCGGGAAACGCAGATATTCCTTCTGACTTTCGATGAATGCTCACCCCAACTGTCATCGGGACCATTATGAGCAGTAGTAAACAAAGCATCGTGAAAATAACAACTTTCCTCATATAATCCTCTTCAGCGAATACTCATAAAACCATTCAGAATATAAATGTTTTGTTAAGAGAATAAATCAATACAATTGTTACAAAAGATGATTGTCATCTTCATATAATATAAGGGCTGCCATAGTGATTAGACAAAAGAGGATGAAAAATAATAAAAAAATAACACAAGGACTGTATATAAACAAGAATCTTCTTTTTCAGTAACCCAAGGAGGTTCTGCAGATAAAAAATAAGGAAAAGCCATTGGAGAGAATGTAGAGCATACATTAAGTACCGTATCCTAAAAAACAAACGAAACGTGCCTAAAAACACAAAAAACTGTGATCTTTATATAAGCGTATCGGATGAGCATTAACACAGTTTATAAGAAATCTTTCAGTATCTCTCTATCCGGATTCAAGATATATTGTTTTTTGATAAACATCAACGATTGTATAATTGACACCTTTTCGATTTTATTAGGATGCAATAGATTCAGTGAATTAGACAACATTTTTGCTTGGACAATGTCTTCAGCAGTGAACGTTATGACCCAGTCGTAATCACCATGGACATAAGCACTGCTTTCAATAGTAATCCCTATTTCTGCGGCATGGTGTTCCAATTCCCTTTGGATGATTTTATCTACCGTTTTTTCTTCGACTTGTCCAGGGGTTCTTTTCGCCATCATCATAAAATGCTTCAGACCTATTCTCTTTTCATCAAAAACCGAGGTATACCCCCAGATCACATGGTTCTGTTCCATTTGTTTAATAACTCTCCTTACTTTCTGCGCTGAGAAACCACAATGTTTCGCAATTGTGTCTATATTTTCTTTTGAGTTTTTCACGAGTTCAGAAATTATCTTCTTTTCATCTTGATCTATCAGATCTTTGCTACTTTTTGTCATAATACACATCCAATATAACAGATTTAAAACAATTTCTTACTTAAAAACATATCATTAGAATCGGCTTCATCCCGAAATAGATAAC
>DATMXJ010000051.1:0-5281 GCA_035561675.1 Thermoplasmatota archaeon | reverse complement strand
GTACTCTTTTATATAAAGAAAGTATTTCATGTTTTGATGGGATGTGGTGAAGTAAAAAAACAAATGACATTGGGAAAAATAGATATATTTTCTTTAAAAGCTTTGAGAATCTTTCTTTATAGTATCTAGTATCGTAGGAGATGGTTTTATGAAAAATGATCCTGTAATAGTGAAAATTCTGCGGCAAGAAGAACGCTCGGGGAAACTTCAGAATCGTACATCGACCACAACGAGTGGGACCGCTCTTACGAATCCTATCGTCGGACAAAAAGAATATGTGCCGACAAACGCAAAGGAAACATCTCGTTACGAACCAAAAAGGACGATTATAGACCTGGTAAGCCCTCAGGAAAAATATGAGACCATTTTTGATAACTATACGGTTGCTATCACCTTAGCGGATAATGAAGAACGCATTGTCTCATGGAATAAATACACCGAAGAACTCCTCAACATGCAGGAAACAGACTTATTCATGAAACCGGTACACTCCTTGTATCCACCTGAGGAATGGGAAAAAATACGCAAAGAAAACGTTCGACAGAAAGGCATCCGATATCGAATGGAAACGAAGATGCTTCGGAAAAATGAAGGATCCTTTGATGTGGATCTCTCCATCTGCATTTTAAAAGGATTTAAAGGAGAAATAGTCGGTTCGATTGCTATCATTACAGATATCACCGAGTTAAAAAAAGTGGAAAAAGAATTAAGAGAATCAGAAAAAAAATACAGAACGATTTTTGATAACTCTGCTGTCGCCATTACCATGACTGATGAGAATGAGAAAATCATCTCCTGGAATAAATATGCGGAAACGTTACTGGGGATGAACAAGGATGATTTATTCCAAAAGCCTGTCCAGGATTTATACCCCGTCTCTGAATGGAAAAAAATCCGGTCACAAAATATCCGACAGAAAGGGATGCAGCATCATCTTGAAACAAAAATACAAAAAAAGAACAATGAACAGATCGATGTTGATATCTCCTTAAGTGTCCTGAAAAACCATGAAGACAGGGTCGTCGGGTCCATCGGTGTCATGAAAGATATCAGTGACCGAAAACGTACGGAAAAAAACCTTGAAGAATCTGAGAAGAAATTTAAACTCCTCTATGAAAAAGCACCGGTCCCCTATCATACCTTATCTCCCGATGGTATTATCACTGATGTCAATGAGAAATGGTGCCAGGTATTTGGGTATACAAAAGATGAAGTCTGTCAGAAATCAATATTCGATTTCATCTCAGAGCACGAAAAAGTGCCAGCTCAAAAGTCCTTCGCGCAGAAAATCTCTAGGGGAAAATCATATACCGGTGGTCATGAACGAGAATACCTTACAAAAACCGGGGAGAAGAAACTCTTCGTCGCCCATGATTTCTTCCTGTTCGATGAAAAAGGAAAAGTCATCTCTGTGTATACGACGATAGAGGACATCACCGAGCATAAACAAGCAGAACAAGCATTAAAAGAAAAGATCAGCGAACTTGAGCGGTATAAAAACATCACGGTGAATCGAGAGATGAAAATGATGGACCTAAAAAATGAGATAAATGAACTCCACGCGCAACTCCATCAGAAACCAAAATATTAACAGCAGCAGGAACAACAAGCAAAAGAGTACCCTATCTGTTTCAATCCCTCATTCTTTTGGATGATTTAAGAAGAAATCCCATATTACCATATTCGCATTGATATCATGCGTCGTCCTTCCAATAAGTGACTCAGGGAGATATTGGTATCCATCTGGCCAGGTATGGCCACCGTTATAGATCGTGTAGAGAATCACCTCTGTATCATTAAAACCGTTAGAATAGATATCTCGCTGGACCCAGGTGTGATCCGTTGGATCAATGTCTGGTAGCAATGTACTGTTTGGGGGTGTCGAGCAATTATTATACGCCACCCAGAACGATACTGATTCAGGTACCGAAAGAACGATTCCACGAGGATTCCTGGGGAAACCAACTAAGCCTCCCTCCCAAGGTACGAGGGGGTCCTGTGTGCCACTAAGGACACACAAAGAGACGGGCACATCTGAGATGTTATAGGAGAGCAAATCGATTGGCATAGCACCTGCGACCGGAGCGATTGCTGCGATTTTTTCAGATATCTCGATAGCGAGTCGATAGGACATCATCGCTCCATTCGATATTCCCGTGACAAAAATTCGATGAGGGTCTATGGTGAATTCCTGGGAAAGATTCTCTATAAGGATGGTGAAGAAACCGACATCATCAATGTTCTGCTGATGCGCTGGGTCACTGACGTTTTTTCGCCCGTCATTCCAGTTTTTCTCGAATCCATCTGGGTACACCATAATAGCATTGTGTTGATCTGCTAAGGTATTGAATCCACCAAGGGTCAAGCTTCTTTCCATACCCTCACCGGTACCCCCGCCCCCATGAAGGATAAAAAGCAACGCTGGTGTGCTATTCTCTGATAGGTTCGATGGTACATGGATTCGATAGGTCCGTTCGAGTCCACCAGCAAAGATAGTTCTCATAAAGGTATGAGGGTCTTCTGGAATTTTATGCATACATCCAGTCAGAAATACGGGCAAGACAATGAGGATTCCAATGAGTAATATAGGAATTATTTTCACTTTGTTGTTTTTCATAAGATTTCACATGTTTCCTTTCTTTAATTTAACTAAGAATCACTATTTAATTTTTTACCCAATTTGTCCCTTGTTTTCCCTTATAAACAGTATTATTGTCAAATGATGTTTTCTTAAAAAACTGCCTGCAACAGTTTTTTTTAGTGGAAATATGGCATTGGATTATTTAAGATTCTTTGGGGCTGGGTATGTATTTCATGATTGAAAAAAAACTCAACCTAACCATTTTTATCATCATTATTTTGCAATTTCTCGATTAGAAACGTATAAATATCATAATGGAATTATCTTATTTGGAGGAATCTATGAAAACGAAACTTATCGGTTTTTGTGTGATGTTTTTAGTCTGTGCAAGTACGGTACCCCTTTTTGCAGAGAGCGGAACAAGCAATGGGAACAATGCGATTACCTCAAATACTCCTTCTGGAGAAATAGAAGTCCTAAGCAATGATCTTCTTCGTTATATTGAAAACAAGGAATCGAACAATGGTCGACTTGATGATCCTACCCCTGGGTATTATGACACAAGTGAATACCTCATTGGATCGGTTGGAATCGGCTTGATTTTCCTTGAAAGCAACGGAGCAATAGACCCAAGCACAGAAAATTGGAACACCACAGAAACAAACAATGTACAAAGTCAGATTACTCAAGCGATATCATGGTGGATAAATCAAAACCAATGGGCGAGCCTGAGCTATGTCCTGGATGTTCACACTGCTGTTCCAACAAGCTACGAACCAATCATTCATCCCTCTGCAATGACAGACCCTACCTATGAGAAGCTCTGGGTAAGTGAAGCCATGGCCTCTCTTGGGTATAGCTCAGGTGATTGGATGAAACGAACACGGGATTATGTCAACGCGATGCGAACCGCAAAAGGGACTGATTGGGGTTTGACCGTGTTTCTCGTTGATAGCAGCAATGACGTCGGTGGAGATTTCTCTGATGGTTACTTTGCTTATGCGTACATGGGCGGTCCTTATATCGTGATGACCTATGATAATGATGGGTGGGGAATTTCAGCGATGAATCAGGTGATGGCTCATGAGACCGGTCATATTTTCTGGGCGACAGACGAGTATGATGGCTACACTGAATTCAGCGGGTACCTGAATGCTGCTGATGTGGAAGGATCAGGTTGCTTGATGGACACCAATTTCCTTAGCCTTTCCGCTGGGACTCGATTACAGGTTGGTTGGCGCGATACCGATTTGGACAATATACTGGACATCATCGACACGAACCCTGATACCATCTTAAATCCCTATCCTCAGGATCCAACACCACTTCAGATACTCACATATACAGGTGTTGCGACTGAAGTTCCTTATCAGAATAATAATCCTCAGCCAGGATGTGCTGGGAACGATGTTTCCATCAACAATATCATGGTTGTTTTCTATCGGATCGACGGAGGACCCTGGAATCCGGCGAACCCTGGTGATGGAAATTATGATGAAGCAATGGAAACCTACACATTCACAACGATTCCGATCCCACATGGTACACATCTCATTGAGACGTTTGCAATGAATAATGTCGGGAATGTTGATCCCACGCTAGCTTCCGATACCATAACGATTGATAATCCACCCAATATACCGACTCTTACCGGCACTGTTCAAGGAAAAACAGGGCAGCAGTATATGTATAATGGCTCAACTGTTGATGTCGATGGGGATCCGGTGTATTACTGGTTCGACTGGGACGATGGGACCAATACAGGATGGTTAGGGCCTTTACCACCTGGTGCAACCATGAATGTGAATCATTCGTGGTCAACAAAAGGGACGTACGAAGTGAAAGTGAAAGCAAAAGACATCTATGGGATGGAGAGCTCTTGGGCGACCCTTGATGTCACGATGCCAAAAAATGCGGTGTTCGATGGGAATTTCTTCAGGGCTTTTCTTCAGGCACATCCGTTCCTCTCTTCTTTACTTTCTTTTCTTTTCGAACGATTTTCTTTCGTATGAATTGATAGGAATCCTCTTCAGTTGAGGTATTGATTCCTTAATTTCAAAAGGAATTCTTTCCAGAACTGGTTGAACATCTCATGAGCTGCTACTTTGATAGCCTCAAGACCGTATGAAAGTCACTGATGAATTTGAAGAATAGCATCTCATTCTATACCGTTATACGAGGAATGTTTATACGATTATAAGACTCATGTTTTTTTGATTTAAATAATCAAAGAAGATTTACACTATTTTTGTAGAGCGCATAACAGAGAAAGAAGTCACTAAAAGGATAAGAGTTAACAAAAAAAGAGAACATAATACAATCATGATGGAACCATGGATCATTGATTCAACGACTGAGAGGAAATCATAAAGAAATTGTGAATTCGTGTACCATGTGAATCCTGAGCCGCAGTACGATACACAAAACAAGCTCAGTATTGTTACAGTGAATGTTCTCCCAAAACGCTCGATATAAAACATGGTATTACCCCTAATGTTATCGTGTAATACATCAAACCAACTAAAAATAAATAATAAGAGTGGTAATGCGATGATGAATTTTATGAAAGTATGAGCTGGAAAGACTCCTTCTGTCAGGAAATTCACAAATTCAACATTTGATTCAGTATTCACAAAAATCTCGGACTCAGATAAATAATAATTATATGATAGGGTTAAATCCACTACAGCACAACATAAT